>NZ_CAWPHH010000041.1:0-33471 GCF_963887965.1 Photorhabdus sp. RW14-46
GGACTAATATCTCTAATAGCCATTTTGATCTTATAGACAGGCATTGTTTTCTCCCTTTGTCACAATGATGATGAGGACGATCATATTAATTGATTAAAGGGATACCCCACAGTTTTTCATGCTCTCCTGCTACCGCATTGAATTGTGAGCCTCACGAGATCTGGCCTAGCCGATATTTTAAATTTAAATAAACTTCAAGTTTTTATGGGTTCTGCTTAGCAGAACCCTTTATCATAATTAAACTGTGAATTTGGAACACTTCGATGTAAGGTTATTACTTTAGCAATGCAATATGTAATTATTTTTATGGGTTTTAGGTGGGTACATATGTGGGTAAGATGATTTTATCTAATTTCCTGTAAACATGTTCAACATGCTAATATTTTATTTGAGTAAAATGATTATGTTTTTGATAAAGAATTACAATCTAGTAGTTATTCCTTCTGTTTATTTTTATATATTGTATATCTAATTATAGAATGGATTTCATAACGCGGAAAATTTATTCGATTATTGATTTAGTAAGAAATTCAAGTGGCAATTAAGTAATCATTCCTATTCAAACATTATACTTAATTACCTATGGTAAAAAACCATATAAAAATATCAGGATTTTATTATGGACTACGCTAGCAAGTTGAGTATTTCACCTCAAGTTATTAACACTATGCGGCAAAGTAATGAACCGTGGGGATAAAGGATAAAAATTCATGCTGGATCTATGGTAACCAAGCATATAAAGCTTTTCAAAATTTTCGCAGCTCATTTGATTACGAAGGACGGTATGATCTACTCACCCCAAACCCCGATAACCGATGATGGGTGTGATGATGGGTGTATGGAAAAAATCCGGTATAATAAAATGTATACCGGATTATTACATTAAAACGCAATAATTGAGTACTTTTTAATATATCAGTATTACAAAACCTCCTCATCATAATTGATTGGCAACACCCTATTCAAAGCCTGAGCTAAAGCGATTCTATTCTCATTATCCTCCATCAAACTGGAATGATTACCCGGAATAGCAATCAACTGAAGTGAAGAGTCAGGCATTATTTGCGCCCAACCTAATGATGGATCCATGATTAAAGGCTTAGGTCTTTCATCCGTAATGAAAGGACTAGAGAGGGGAGGCTCTATCGCATAAAACTGATGCAACATTATCGCTAATACCTGTGGGTCATATTCTCTGACTATTTGCGCATAACACTCTATCCGCTCCCAATTCTTTGCGATTAAATCAGGGCGCAGATTGGCGGGATATAAAGCCAACTCCTGTGCTGCTTCAATAAATTGCACCAAGTTTAGCTCATCAATTCGCCGGTATAATGCAGCGACTTCTTCTGTACGCTCCTCCCCAGATTGCCTTGCTAACTCATCAAGGAACTGATGTTTGGGTTGCACAGACTGCCCCCTGATATAATGAGGAGCCGGCGTATCAATCAATCCCAAGAAATTCACCGTCTCACCAGTATTCAACAACTGTTCAGCAATGGCATAAGCCAATATCCCACCAGAAGAGTAACCGCATATCCGGTACGGGCCTACTGGTTGCACCGCTTTCATCAAGGTGAGCATTCTGGTCGCCCGCTCTTCCATAGTCAACGTCGGCCCTTCACTTATGGGAGGCCACGACACTGCATAAATCGGATAGTCTGACCGGATATGTTGAGCCAACCCAAAAACATAAGAATAGTCTTCTATCCCACTGGGCACAAAAAACAACGGCAGCTCTGTTCCACCAGATCGCACCTCTATAGCACTGCTTTGCGAATGAGACAACAGATCTGAGGTAATTTTTGCTGCTAATTCGGACAATACAGGGCATTGGAACAAGGCATTCAATGTACAAATTAAACCCTGACCGGCAGCAAGATTTATCATTCGCATGGCAAGCAGTGAGTGACCGCCCAGTGCGAAAAAGTTGTCATGTCGACTGACTCGCTCAACCCCCAGTAATTCACACCAAATCGCTGCCAATGCGGTTTCTATTTCCCCACGCGGTGTAGCGTAAACCTGACGAGCAACCGCTTTTTCGTCCGGTACCGGTAATGCCTGACGATCCAGCTTGCCGTTCGGGGTTAGAGGAAAAGCATCCAGATGCACAAAGGCACCAGGCACCATATAATCAGGCAGCAAAGCATTTAAGTGTTCACGCAAGCTGTTAACCAGCCTATCATTCGCCTGGGCCACCACATAAGCCACCAGCCGTTTATCTTCCCCATCGTCCTGCACCAGCACAATAGCCTCACGTACCGCAGGATGTTCTGTCAGGCGAACTTCAATTTCACCCAGCTCAATCCGAAAGCCCCGAATTTTAACCTGCTGATCATTGCGGCCAAGGAATACCAAATTACCATCTGGCAGATAACGGCCTAAATCTCCTGTTTTATACATATGAGCATCAGGCTCATCGCTAAATGGATCTGCAACAAAATATTCGACAGTCAGGTCAGGCCGATTGAGGTAACCGCGGGCAATACCCGCCCCGCCAATATAGATTTCGCCTGTCACCCCCAGTGGCACCGGCTGGCCATAAATATCCAGCAAGTAAATTCGCATATTTTGGAGTGGACGGCCAATAATACTGGCTTGTCTTGCCATTTCATTTAGACAGGATATCGTTGTAGTAATCGTCGCTTCTGTAGGACCATAACAATTTGCCAAGACAAGGGATTCACCGTGAACCGATAACCAGCTCTCTAATGCCTGATCAGATATCGCTTCTCCACCAATACAAATAATCCTTAAACCCCGATAGATGTCATCTTGACTCACCTTAGATATTATCCGCCAGAATTGGGCGGGTATTGCAATATAGGTAATTTTGTAAGATTCACACAAACGCCAGAATTCCTGTGCACTGAACGTCCATTGATTTGTCCTCAAGACGATTGCTGAACCCTGCGTTATTGCACAAAATATTTCTGATGCACAAACATCAAAAGAAAGGTTGCAAAACTGCAATAGACGGTCAGACGCCTTGAACAACCATTTCGTATTCAACGCAGTAATTTGATTCACCAACTGCCTATGTTCAACCATCACCCCTTTCGGCATGCCGGTCGAGCCGGAGGTGTAAATCACATACGCCAAATGCCGCGAAGTTAATTCAGATATCTGCGGATTGCTGTCCGGCTGGTCCGGCAATGTATTCGGATCAAGTACCGTCAGCCCGGTAAGCACGTTCTCACCTAGCGCTGTACGCCCAGTAACATCAGCCAGTAAAATAACCGGTAAGGCATCCGCCAAAATATACACCAAGCGTTCACTAGGGTAATCCGGGTCCAGCGGCACATAAGCCCCTCCTGCTTTTAACACCGCTAATAATCCCACCACCATCGCCGGTGAGCGCGCCACGCAAATCGCCACCCGCTGATCCGGTACCACACCCAGCGCAATCAGTTGATGCGCCAGCCGGTTAGCACGGGCATTCAGTTCAGCATAGTTAAGAGTCTGATCTTCATGTACTAGTGCCGTTGCATCTGGTGTTTTTTCGACCTTCCGTTCAAATAATTGGTGAATGCACAACAGGTCAGGATAGGCTATTTCCGTAGCATTCCAGGTTGCCAGCAACAACCTGCGCTCTGCCGGCGCCAAAATATCAATTTCCCCGATCCGCTGTTGAGAGTCAGCCACCATCGCTTGCAATACGGCATGTAGATACCCCACATGCCGCTCAATTGTCTGCTGTTCAAACAGAGCAGTGGCATAACTCAAAGCCCCCACAATTCTGCCTCCCTCCTCAAACAGATTCAGTTCAAGATCAAATCTGACCGTATCAAAGCGTTGATCAACAGATGAGACCGCCAACCCCGGCAATCGCCATTCTGCGTTCTCATTGTTCTGCCAGGCAAACATCACCTGGAACAACGGGGTATGCGCCAGTCTGCGTGGCGGCTGTACAATCTCCACAACTTGTTCAAATGGCAGATCCTGATGTTCCTGTGCCGCCAGCGCGGTTTGTCGCACACGCATAAGTAATTCAGCCACATTCGGCGCACCTGACAAGTCGATACGCAAGGCCAGCGTATTGACAAAGAAACCGATCAGCGATTCTACTTCCTGGCGGTTACGGCCCGCACTCGGTGTGCCGATCACCATATCCTCCTGACCTGACAGACGCGACAGAACCGTCGCCCAGGCTGACAATAGTGTCATGAATAACGTAACACCCTGTTGTTCGCTCAGGCGCTTAAGAGATGTCGTTAATTCTGCATCCAGCTTGATGGGCACAATATTCCCGGCAAACGACTGTTCAGACGGACGTGGCCGGTCAGCAGGCAGATCCAGCAGTACCGGCGCATCAGCCAGCATCGTATGCCAATAGTCAGATTGAATCTGAACTCGCTCAGCCAACAGCCACTGACGTTGCCAGGCGGCATAATCAGGATATTGAATCGCCAATGGCGGTAATGGGTCAGGTTGTCCTACCGAAAAAGCTGTATAGAGAGCACTTAACTCACGCATCAATATGCCTACAGACCAACCATCTGACACAATGTGATGCTGGGTGAGCAGGAACTGGTATTCATCGTCTGTGAGCCGAATAAGGCTGGCACGGATTAGCGGACCACGGCTCAGATCAAATGGCGTACAGACTTCCTCAATACTCAAGCGTTCCAGTACCGCACCCGCAGCGGATATCCCGCGCAGATCATGTTGAGACAACGGCAATCCACTATCCGGCATCAGTAATCGTACCTGAGGCTGGCCGTCAATGGAGACGAACACCGAACGCAATGCTTCATGACGGGCAAACAGTGTATCGAGCGCCCGCTGCCAGGCGGTCTCATTAAGTGAGCCAGATAGACGTAACGCCATCGGCATATGATAACTGCTACCTGAGTTTGAGTTGTCAAGCTGGACAAGAAACCATAAACGCTGTTGAGCGAATGACAACGGCAACGTCCCCTCACGGGATATCGGTATAATGGCGGGGAGTCTAGTGCCCGTTTTATCAAACCGGGCATACATCTCCTCAGCAAAAGCCATTAAAACGGGGAACTCAAACAATGTGCTCAATGGCAGTTCGATACCTAACGCGGCTATCCGGTTCATCATCCGCACCGCCAATAATGAATGACCGCCCAAGGCAAAAAAATTATCATGCCGGCTGATCTGCGCAATCCCCAGTAACTCCTGCCAGATAGCCCCCAGTACAGTTTCCATCTCCCCCTGTGGAGCTTCATAATACTGACGGGCAAAAGCATCCTCTTCCGGTGCCGGTAATGCCTGACGGCCCAATTTACCGTTAGGGGTCAACGGGAAGGCATCCAGACGAACAAAAGCCGCAGGTACCATGTAATCAGGCAAAATATCACTCAGATGTTCACGCAATATAGCGGCCAACCCGTCATCTGCTTCCGCTACCACATAAGCAACTAAACGCTTATCCTGACCGCCACCCAACGCCAATACCCGTGCTTCACTTACCGCAGGATGCTTTATTAATCGTGCTTCGATTTCTCCCGGCTCAATACGGAAACCCCGGATTTTAACCTGTTGATCATTACGACCAACAAACACCAGATTGCCGTCCGGCAGATAACGGGCCAAATCCCCGGTACGATACATTCGCGCATCGGGCGCATCACTAAACGGATCGTCAAGGAAGCGTTCAATCGTCAATTCAGGACGGTTTAAATAGCCGCGGGCCACACCAACACCACCGAGATATAATTCTCCCACTACCCCCAATGGTACTGGCTGACCTTTAACGTCCAACAAATAAACACGCATATTGGCCATTGGTTGCCCAATCGGGACCAATTCATCTGTATAGTCTGGCGAACAATGCCAAGTCGTAGCACAAACCGTGGTTTCCGTCGGACCATAAGCATTGAACAGATTTACCCGACCACGCAGAGCCTGGAGCAGCGCCGCACTGGGTGCTTCACCTGCCAGTACCAATGTCGGTTTTATCGCTATCGCCGGTAAATCACTACCATCACGAAGCAGGGCCGGTGTCAAGCAAGCGTGAGTCACAGTCTGTTCTTCCAGATAATGCCAGAGACGACGAGGATCCTGACGAACCGTGTCGGAAGGGATAGCAAGGCTAGCTCCCCCACCCAGCGCTATCATGATTTCCCAAACACTGGCATCAAAGTTAAATGAAGCAAATTGCAACATCCGACTGGTTACACGAATGTTCAAACGGGTAATTTGTGCCAACACAAGATTAATTACACCACGATGCTCAATCATTACCCCTTTAGGAATACCAGTAGAACCGGAGGTGTAAATCACATACGCCAAATGTCGTGAGGTTAATTCAGATATCTGCGGATTGTTGTCCGGTTGGTCTAACAATATATTCGGATCAAGCACTATTAGCGCGGTAAGTGCGTTCTCACCTAACGCTGTACGCCCAGCAACATCAGCCAGTAAAATAGCCGGTAAAGCATCAGCCAAAATGTGCACCAAACGTTCGCTAGGGTAATCTGGGTCCAATGGCACATAAGCTCCCCCCGCTTTCAGTACCGCCATCAATCCCACCACCATTGCGGGTGAGCGCGACACGCAAATCGCCACTCGCTGGTCTGGCACGACACCCAATTCAATCAGTTGATGCGCTAGCCGGTTAGCATGAGCATTCAATTCGGCATAGCTTAGAGTCTGATCTTCATACACTAGTGCTGTCGCATCTGGCGTTTTCCCAGCCTGTTGTTCAAATAATTGATGAATACATAGCTGGTGAGGATAAGTAGTCTCCGTCGCGTTCCAGGTTTCCAGCAACAATCTGCGCTCCGTCAGTGCCAGAATATCAATCTCCCCAACCCGCGGTTCAGCATCAGCCACCATCGCTTGCAATACCGCGTGCAAATACCCCACATAACGCTCGATTGTTGATTGTTCAAACAGGGCCGTAGCATAACCCAGCGCACCAACAATCCGGCCTTCCTCTTCAGACAGTTCTAGTTCCAGATCAAACTTAACTGTGTCAAAAACAGTATCAACAGGCGAGACAGCCAACTCAGGCAGTTCCCATGCCGGGCTCTCATTGCTCTGCCAGGCAAACATCACCTGGAATAACGGGGTATGTGCCAATCTGCGCGGTGGCTGGACAATTTCTACTACCTGTTCAAACGGCAAGTCCTGATGCACCTGCGCCGCCAAAGCGGTTTGCCGCACACGCGCCAGCAACTCAATTACATTTGGCGCACCCGATAAATCAATACGCAAAGCCAACGTATTGACAAAGAAACCGATCAGCGATTCCACCTCCTGACAACTTCGGCCCGCACTCGGGGTACCGATAACCACATCCTCTTGACCTGATAAGCGTAACAGGACCGTCGCCCAGGCTGACAGCAGCGTCATAAATAATGTAACGCCTTGCTGCTCGCTCAAACGTTTAAGCGCTGTCGTTAATTCCGTATCCAGAACGATGGGCACAACATGCCCCGCAAACGACTGCTGAAGCGGGCGTGGCCGATCGGTTGGTAAATCAAGCAATACTGGTGCGTCAGTCAGTGTGATACGCCAATAATCCGATTGAGCCAAGGCCCGTTCAGCCGACAGACACTGACGTTGCCAGGCAGCGTAATCTGGATACTGAATCGCCAGTGGTAGCAATGGATCACACTGCCCCGCCAGGAAAGCCGTATAGAGCATGCTCAGTTCACGGATCAGCACGCCTACAGACCAGCCATCCGACACAATATGATGCTGGGTAAGCAAGAACCGGTATTCGTCATCCGTAAGCCGGATAAGCGCAGCTCGGATAAGCGGGCCATGACTGAGGTCAAATGACGTACGAGCTTCCCCGATACTGAGGTGTTCAAGCATAGCTTCGGCATCCGGTACCCCACGCAGGTCATACTGAGACAACGGTAACCCGTTGTTCGCAGCCAACAATTGCACTTGTGGCTGACCATCAACGGAAATAAATATAGAGCGTAACGCTTCATGGCGGGAAAACAGCGTATCAAGTGCTTGTTGCAATACACTAATATTAAGTTGTCCCCGCAAACGCAGTGCCATCGGAATATGATAGGTTTCACTGATCCCCTCAAACTGAGCAAGGAACCACAGACGCTGTTGAGCGAATGACAGCGGCAATACACCCTCACGAGATACCGGCTGAATGACAGGTAATCTCTTACGTTGTTCATTAAACCGGGTACACATTGCCTCAGCAAAAGCCATTAAAACGGGGGACTCAAACAACGTGCTCAATGGCAGTTCGATACCTAACGCCGCTATCCGGTTCATCATTCGCACTGCCAACAACGAATGGCCGCCCAAAGCAAAGAAATTATCATGCCGACTAATCTGTTCAATGCCCAAGACTTCACACCAGATAACGGCCAGCGCAATTTCTGTTTCCCCTTGCGGGGCTTCATGAACCTGACGGGCAAAGGCTGCCTCGCCTGGCACCGGCAGCAACCGGCGATCCAACTTGCCGTTCGGGGTTAGCGGGAAGGCATCCAGACGTACAAAAGCCGCCGGTACCATGTAGTCAGGCAAAACTGCACTCAGGTGGTCATGCAGGCTATTCACCAGCCCCTTATCCGCTTTCGCCACCACATAGGCAACTAACTGTTTATCCTGACCGTCATCTAACACCAGTATCGCTGTCTCTTGCACTGCAGGAAACTCGGTTAATCGTGATTCAATTTCTCCCAGTTCAATACGGAAACCACGGATTTTGACCTGCTGGTCACTACGGCCCAGGAATTCCAGATTACCATCCGGCAAGTAACGGGCCAAATCCCCAGAGCGATACATCCGGGCAGCCGGTTTATTACTAAATGGATCGACCAGGAAACGTTCAGCCGTCAACTCAGGCCGGTTCAGATACCCGCAGGCAACCCCGTCTCCACCAATATAAATCTCACCGGCCACCCCCAACGGTACCGGCTGACCGTAAACATCCAATAAATAAACCCGCGTATTAGCGATTGGCCGGCCAATAGGGATCTTGATCGTTCCTACTGGCAACTCAGTAATAGGATATGTCGTCGTAAAGGTGGTTCCTTCACTCGGCCCGTAGCCATTCAACAGTTGTTGCGGTGGATTATTATCCAGTACCTGGGCAATCACATGCGGATCAAGAACATCACCCCCGACAATCAGGATTTTTATCTGCGGGAGAACCGGGGATAATTCCTCTACCAGCTGATTAAATAATCCCACACTCAACCACAGGATATTAATTTGATACCTGTGCAAAGCCAGTGCAAAATCCGATGGTGTCAGCAAAGTAGCGTAATCAATAACCACCAGTGTGGCACCATTAAGCAACGGTGCCCAGACTTCAAATGTGCTGGCATCAAAAGCCGGATTAGCGGTAAAAGCAACCCGATCATCTGGCCCTACTTCAGCATAGTCATTATTGATAACCAGCCGGACCACAGCACGATGCGGCACCACCACCCCTTTGGGTATCCCGGTCGAGCCGGAGGTGTACATAACATACGCCGGTTCAGCGCTGGAATGCGGCAATTCAGGATTAAGGCCATCCTCCTCCCTGATAGTGCCCATGTCACTTGAGAAACGAAACAGCGGCACAGCCAGGCCAGCCGGGATCTCCGTCTGTGTATCGGTGAGCAACAACCGGGCGGCACAATCGCTTATCAGCCAGTTTTTCCGCTCGTCCGGCACGCGGGTATCAACAGGCACGTAAATAGCCCCGGCTTTGAGAACAGCCAACTGAGCCACCACCAGCTCCACCGATCTCACTAACAAAATTGCTACATGTTCATGCGGGCAAACGCCTTGTTCAATCAGTTGACGGGCTAACCGATTAGCGCGAGCATTCAATTCAGCATAACTCAGCGTTTGATCTCCGGCGATGAGCGCTATAGCCCCCGGCGTTTTCTCCGCCTGTTGTTCAAATAATTGATGGATACATCGCTGTTCAGGATACGAGGTTGCTGTGGCGTTCCAGGTTTCCAACAACAACGAGCGTTCCGTTTCCGGCAGGATGTTGAGTGCCCGTACCGGGATCTCCGGGGCCTGCTCAAGCGCCGCTACCAAACTCTCCAGCGCCTGTTGCATATAACCGCATATCCTTTCCGGATTAAACGGCTGGACAATTTGAGCCGTTAGCCCCAATGCGTCACCAAAATCCTCAACCGACAGCACAAATGGATAGTTAGTCCGCTCCTGTCCATCAATAAATTCAATACCGCTGATAAGCTCATTCGTCGTTGCCGGCAAAGCATTATGCCGATAGTTCAACAGACTACTAAAGAGCGGGATCTCACCCGATACACCACTGCAACGCTGGGCCAGCGTCAGTGAAGCATGCTCATGGGCTAATAATCCGGCCAGTCGGGTATGGGCAGCCTGCACGCTATCCCGTACTGGGGTCTCATCAATATCCAGCCGTAACGGCAAAGTATTAATAAACAACCCCATGCCGCTATCAGCGCCGTCCCCCACCTGCATACGCCCAAACAGCACCGTACCAAACACAACATTCTTCTGATCACTGGTACACGCCAACACCTGCGCCCAAGCTAGATGACACAAGGCCGCCAGACTGACGCCCAGATGTTTCGCCTGACGACGCAAACGGTCATTCAGTGTACTCGTCAACATCCGGTGGTATTCCGTCACCTGTGACCCATCACGGTGTACCTCCGTCAGCCCGAACGGTAACGTCGGCTCCGCCACCGCCGCCAGCATGTCGGTAAAGAAATGAGTATGCTCTTCCTGACTGACACCCAACCGAGCCTGCGCCACCAGATTACGGAATGGCATTGGTGCAGGCAGGCTGTCCTCTTGACCTGAAAGACAGGCCTGTACTTCACGATTCATCACTTCCAACGTGGTATGGTCGCCAATCAGGTGATGGTGCAATTCCAGTAAAAACCAGCGGCCATCGGTCTCCTGCGCCACCACAAAACGCAGCAGAGGTGCCTGACCCAAGCCAAGACGATAATAGCGGGGATTAAAACGTTGAGCCAGTTGCTCACAGACCGGGCCATCAGCCGGGTCCAGCGTCAATTCTGTAACTAACAACGGGGCCAGACGCCAGACCACCTGTGCCGGCACTGACAATCCCTGCCAGATAAAAGCGGTACGTAAGATATCGTGCCGATCAATGGTCTGTTGAATCGCGGCCAAATAACGATCTAACAGCGCCCGGTCAGCAAAAACCACCTGGCTGATTAACAGATACGGATCACCGTCCTTCTCCAGCATATGGTGGAACAAAATACCGTCCTGCAACGGCGACAGCGCATAGATATCCTGAATATTACTGATCCCACCCGGTACCTGTCCGACGATGTGGTCAATGTCAGGTTGAGTCAAATCAATCAGTGGCAACATCTCCGGCGTCAGCACCGTCGTATCCGGTGTAATGCGGTTATCGGGTACCGGGATTTTATCATGCTGAACCAGAGACTGGGCCAGAACACGGAGGGTTGGATACTGGAACAACGTTTGTACCGATATACTCAGACCAACACGCCGCAGGCGCTCAATCATCCGCACGACGAGCAGCGAGTGGGCCCCCAAGGCAAAGAAATTGTCATGCCGGCCAATCTGTTCAATCCCCAATAACTCATGCCAAATAGTCGCCAGCGCTATTTCCATTTCCCCTTGTGGGGCCTCATAAATCTGGCGGGCAAGGTCTTGCGCCTTCGGTACTGGAAACGCCCGGCGGTCCAATTTACCATTCGGGGTCAATGGAAACGCATCCAGACGCACAAAAGCCGTCGGCACCATATAATCCGGCAAAATAGCAGTCAGGTGAGCACGCAGGCCAGCCGCCAGCCCCTCGTGAGCTTCCGCCACCACGTAGGCGACCAGCCGTTTATCCCGACCGTCATTCAGCGCCAGTACCGCCGCCTCTTGTACCACCGGGTATTCGATTAATCGGGTTTCAATTTCTCCCAGTTCAATGCGGAAACCGCGGATTTTGATCTGCTGGTCACTACGGCCCAAGAATTCCAGATTACCATCTGGCAAGTAACGGGCCAAATCCCCAGAGCGATACATCAGGGCATCCGATTCATGACTAAATGGATCTGCCAGGAAACGTTCAGCCGTCAATTCAGGACGATTGAGATAACCTCGGGCTACTCCATCTCCACCAATATAAATCTCACCGACCACCCCCAACGGCACCGGCTGACCGTAAACATCCAACAGATAAACTCGCGTATTGCCGATTGGTCGGCCTATGGGGATATTGGTCGCACCCACCGGTAACGCAGTGATGCGATATGTTGTGGTAAAGGTGGTTCCCTCACTCGGTCCGTAACCATTCAACAGTTGTTGCGGTGGATTATTATGCAATACCTGGGCAATTACATGCGGATCAAGAACATCACCCCCAACAATCAGTATCTTGATTTGTGGGAGAACCATGGATAATTCTTCGGCTATCTGGTTAAACAACCCGACACTCAACCACAGGATATTAATTCGATATCTGTGCAAAGCCAGTGCAAAATCCGATGGTGTCAGCAACGTAGCGTGATCGACAACCACCAGTGTGGCACCGTTAAGCAAAGCCCCCCAAACTTCTAACGTGCTAGCGTCGAAAGCCGGATTAGCCGCAAAAGCAACCTGATCATCCGACCCAATTTCAGCATAGCCATTATTGATGACCAACCGGACCACAGCACGATGAGGCACTATCACCCCTTTTGGCGTGCCGGTCGAACCAGAGGTGTACATGACATATGCTGAGTCAGAACTGAGACAAGGCACATCAAGATTGGAGCGATCCTCCCCCTTAATCACCTCTGTCTTATCAGCGAAACGAAATACGAGAACAATCCAATCAGCCGGGATATCAGTCCGAGTATCGGTGAGTAACAATTTGGCGGAACAATCGTTTATCAGCCAATTTTTCCGCTCATCCGGCACGCTGGGATCAACAGGGACATAAACGGCACCAACTTTGAGAATAGCCAACTGAGCCACCACCAATTCAATCGATCGTTCTAACAAGATCACAACATGCTCATCTGGGCATACGCCTTGTGCGATCAACTGACGGGCTAACCGATTAGCACGGGCATTCAATTCAGCATAGCTCAGCGTTTGATCCCCTGCGATAAGCGCGGTAGCCTGCGGCGTTTTCTCCGCCTGTTGTTCAAATAATTGATGAATACATAACTGGTCAGGATACGCGGTTTCCGTCGCGTTCCAGGTTTCCAGCAACAGTCCGCGCTCTGCCGGTGTCAGGATATCAATTTCCCCAACCCGCTGTTCAGCATCAGCCACCATCGCTTGCAGTACCGCGTGAAAATACCCTACATAACGCTCGATGGTTGATTGATCAAACAGGGCCGTGGCATAACCTAACGCACCCACAATCCGGCCTTCCTCTTCAGATAGTTCTAGTTCCAGATCAAACTTAACTGTGTCAAAAGCAGTATCAACAAGCGAGACAGCCAATTCAGGCAGTTCCCATGCCGGGCTCTCATTGTTTTGCCAGGCAAACATCACCTGAAACAACGGGGTATGCGCCAAGCTGCGTGGTGGCTGCACAACTTCCACTACCTGTTCAAACGGCAAATCTTGATATCCCTGTGCCGCCAAAGCGGTTTGCCGCACACGCGCCAGCAACTCAATCACATTCGGCGCACCCGATAAATCAATACGCAAAGCCAGCGTATTAACAAAGAAACCGATCAAGGATTCCACTTCCTGGCGACTGCGGCCCGCACTCGGGGTGCCGATAACCACCGCCTCCTGACCTGACAAGCGTGACAGGACCGTCGCCCAAGCTGACAACAGCGTTATAAATAACGTGACGCCTTGCTGTTCACTCAGGTGCTTAAGCGCTGTCGTTAATTCCGTATCCAGATCAATGGGCACAACATGCCCGGCAAACGACTGCTGAGGCGAGCGAGGCCGATCGGTTGGTAAATCAAGCAGCACTGGCGCGTCAGCCAGTACGGTACGCCAATAATCCGATTGAGCCAGGACCCGTTCAGCCGACAGCCACTGACGCTGCCAGGCGGCGTAATCAGGATACTGAATCGCCAGCGGGGGCAATGGATCACACTGCCCCGCCAGAAAAGCCGTATAGAGCTGACTCAGTTCACGGATCAGCACGCCTACAGACCAGCCATCCGACACAATATGATGCTGGGTAAGCAGGAACTGGTATTCGTCGTCCGTAAGCCGGATAAGCGTAGCTCGGATAAGCGGGCCATGGCTGAGGTCAAATGACGTGCGAGCTTCTCCGATACTCAGGTGTTCAAGCACAGCTTCAGCATCCGGTACCCCACGCAGGTCATACTGAGACAACGGTAACCCGCTGTCCGCAGCCAACAGTTGCACTTGTGGCTGACCGTCAACAGAAACGAAAACAGAACGTAACGCTTCATGACGGGCAAATAACGTGTTAAGCGCCTGTTGCCAGGCAACGATATCTAATTGGCCACACAAGCGCAGTGCCATCGGAATATGATAGGTATCACTGACCCCCTCAAACTGCGCGAGGAACCACAGACGCTGTTGAGCGAATGACAGAGGCAACACCCCCTCACGAGATACCGGCAGGATGACGGGTAATCTCTTACGCAGTTCATCAAACCGGGTACGCATTGCCTCAGCAAAAGCCATTAAAACGGGCGCTGCAAACAATGTGCTCAGTGGCAGTTCGATACCTAACGCCGCTATCCGGTTCATCATCCGCACTGCCAATAGCGAATGGCCGCCCAGTGCAAAGAAATTATCATGTCGGCTAATCTGTTCCATCCCCAGAACTTCACGCCAGATAACCGCCAACGCAATTTCTGTTTCCCCTTGCGGGGCTTCATGGACCTGACGGGCAAAGACTGCCTCGCCTGGCACCGGCAGCAACCGGCGATCCAGCTTGCCATTCGGGGTTAGTGGGAAGGCATCCAGACGCACAAAGGCCGCCGGCACCATGTAGTCAGGCAAAACTGCACTCAGGTGGTCACGCAAGCTATTCACCAACCGGTCATCCTCTGGTGCCACAACATAGGCGATCAACCGTTTATCCTGACCGTCATCCAACGCTAATACCGCCGCCTCACGCACTGCCGGGTGCGCAGTTAGCCGCACTTCAATTTCCCCCGGCTCAACACGGAAACCACGGATTTTGACCTGCTGGTCGTTACGGCCCAAAAATTCCAAATTACCGTCCGGCAGGTAACGGGCCAAATCTCCAGAGCGATACATCCGGGCAGCCGGCTTACTGCTAAAGGGATCGACCAAGAAATGTTCAGTCGTCAACTCAGGACGGTTCAGATACCCACAGGCAACCCCATCGCCCCCGACATAAATCTCACCGACCACTCCCAACGGTACTGGCTGACCGCCAGCATCCAACAAATAAACCCGCGTATTAGCGATTGGCCGACCAATGGGGAGCCTGGTCGCCCCCACAGGCAATGCAGTGATACGATATGTCGTCGTAAAGGTAGTTCCCTCACTCGGACCATAAGCTTGCAATAATTGCTGTGGCGGATGATTATCCAGAACCTGGGCAATCACATGCAGATCAGGAATATCTCCCCCGAAAATCAAGATCTTTATCTGCGGCAGAGCTGGGGACAACTCTGCCACCAGCCGGTTAAACAGCCCAATAGTCAGCCACAGAACCGTGATGCGATGAGCCTGCAAAGCCCGCACTAACGCCGATGGTGTCAGCAACGTGGTATGGTCGATAATGACCAGCGCCCCGCCATTAAGCAACGGAGCCCAGACTTCAAATGTGCTAGCATCAAAAGCCGGATTAGCGGTAAAAGCAACCCGATCATCCGGCCCCACTTCAGCATAACCATTATTGATGACCAGCCGGACTACAGCACGATGCGGCACCACCACCCCTTTGGGTATCCCGGTCGAGCCGGAGGTATACATAACATACGCCGGTTCAGCGTTGGAATGTGGCAATTTAGGGTTAAGGCCATCCTCCTCCCTGATAGTGCCCATGTCATTTGAGAGCCGAAGCAGCGGCACGGCCAGATCAGTCGGAATATCCGTCCGCGCATCAGTAAGCAGCAATTTGGCTGAACAATCGTTTATTAGCCAATTTTTCCGCTCGTCCGGCACGCGGGTATCAACAGGCACGTAAATAGCCCCGGCTTTGAGAATAGCCAACTGAGCCACCACCAGTTCCACCGATCGCCCTAACAAAATTGCCACAGGCTCATTTGGGCAAACGCCTTGTTCGATCAGTTGACGGGCTAATCGATTAGCGCAGACATTCAATTCAGCATAACTCAGCGTTTGATCTCCCGCGATGAGCGCTATAGCCCCCGGATTTTCCTCCGCCTGCTGTTCAAATAATTGATGAATGCACAACTGTTCAGGATATGGGGTTTCGGTAGCGTTCCAGGTTTCCAACAACAAGCGTTCCGCTTTCGGCAAGATGTTGAGTGCCCGTACCGGGGTTTCCGGTGCCTGCTCAAGCGCCGCCACCAAACTCTCCAGTGCCTGTTGCATATAACCGCATATCCTTTCCGGATTAAACGGCTGGATAATTTGAGCGGTTAGCCCCAACGCGCCACCAAAATCCTCCACCGACAGCACAAACGGATAGTTGGTTCGCTCCTGTCCATCAATAAATTCAATACCGCTGATAAGTTCATCCGTCGTTTCCGACAAGACATTATGTCGATAGTTCAACAGACTACTAAAAAGTGGGATCTCACCCGGTACACCACTACAACGCTGGGCCAGCGCCAGTGAAGCATGCTCATGGGCTAATAATCCGGCCAGTCGGGTATGGGCAGCCTGCACGCTGTCACGTACCGGGGTCTCATCGATATCCAGCCGTAACGGCAAGGTATTAATAAACAACCCCATGCCGCTATCCGCGCCGTCCCCGGCCTGCATACGCCCAAACAGCACCGTACCAAACACCACTTTCTTCTGACCACAGGTACACGCTAACACCTGCGCCCAAGCTAGATGACACAAGGCCGCCAGACTGACGCCCAGATGTCTCGCCTGATGACGCAAACGGTCATTCAGTGTGCTCGTCAGCATCCGGTGGCATTCCGTCACCTGAGATCCATCACGGTGTACCTCCGTCAGCCCGAACGGTAACGTCGGTTCCTCCACCGCCGCCAACATTTCAGTAAAGAAACACGTATGCGCTTCCTGGCTAACACCCAACCGGGCCTGTGCCACCAGATTACGGAATGGCGCTGGCGCAGGCAGGCTGTCTTCCTGACCTGAAAGATATGCCTGCACTTCGCGGTTCATCACGTCCAGTGTAGTATGGTCGCCAATCAGGTGATGGTGCAATTCCAGTAAAAACCAGCGACCATCGGTCTCCTGTACCACCACAAAACGCAGCAGAGGGGCCTGGCCCAAATCAAGACGATAATGGCGGGGATTAAAACGTTGAGCCAGTTGCTCACAAACCGGCCCATCAACCGGGTCTAACATCAATTCAGTGACTGACAACGGGGCCAGACGCCAGACTACCTGCACTGGCACTGACAAACCTTGCCAGATAAAGGCGGTACGCAAAATATCATGCCGATCAATTATCCGTTGTACCGCAGTCAAATAATTATCTAACAGCGCCCGGTCAGCAAAAGCCATTTGGCTGATCAACAGATACGGATCACCGTCCTTCTCCAGCAGATGGTGGAACAAAATACCGTCCTGCAACGGCGACAGCGCATAGATATCCTGGATATTACTAATCCCACCCGGGACCTGCCCGATGATGGTGTCAATTTCAGGCTGGGTCAGGTCAATCAACGGCAGTAGATCCGGCGTCAACGCCACCGTATCCGGAGTAATACGGTTATCAGGCGCCGGGATTTCATTATACTGAACTTGGGACTGGGCCAGAACACGGAGGGTTGGATACTGGAACAACGTTTGTATCGATATACTCAAACCAATACGCCGCAGGAGCTCAATCATCCGCACAACGAGCAGTGAGTGGCCCCCCAATGTAAAGAAATTGTCATGCCGACTAATCTGCTCAATCCCCAGTAATTCACGCCAAATCGCCGCCAGCGCTATTTCCATTTCCCCTTTCGGGGCCTCATAAGTCTGGCGGGCAAGGTCTTGCTCCTGTGGTACCGGCAACGCCCGGCGATCCAGTTTACCATTCGGAGTCAATGGAAACGCATCCAGACGCACAAAGGCCGACGGCACCATATAATCTGGCAAAATGTCAGTCAGGTAAGCATGCAAGCCAGCTGCCAGCCCCTCGTGAGCTTCCGCCACCACGTAGGCGACCAGCCGTTTATCCCGACCGTCATTCAGCGCCAGTACCGCCGCCTCTTGTACCGTTGGATACTCAGTTAATCGGATTTCAATTTCCCCCAGTTCAACACGGAAACCGCGGATTTTGACCTGCTGGTCATTACGCCCCAAGAACGCGAGATCACCGTCCGGCAGATATCGGGCCAAATCCCCAGTACGATACATACGTGCACCGGATACCGAACTAAAGGGATCCGGCATAAAATGTTCCGCACTCAATGTCGGCAAGTTTAGATAACCCCGTGCCACCCCAACACCGCCAATATACATTTCGCCAACGCAACCTAATGGCACGGGTTGCCCGTCTCGGTCCAACAGGTAGACGCAGGTATTCTTAATAGGCCGACCAATAGCATGATCATCCGTTGGGGATAATATTTCCTTGCAGGTGGCCGTCACGGTATTTTCCGTCGGGCCATACGCGTTCAACAACCGAGGGAGCTGGCCTTTCTGCGTAAACCAATCCTGAACGGCGTTCTTTTTGACCGCCTCACCGCCAATGATGATGAGTCTGAGATAATCTGGTAGCGGTGAGGAATGATTTTTGGCAATCAGTTCAGACCAAAATAATGTCGGCAAAGACATGACCGTGATATGGTTTTGCCAGACTAAGGCAATAAACTCCGGTACCGAAGCCAACCAGCTATCATCCCGCATGACCAACGTGGCGCCATTACATAATGACGAGAAGCATTCTTCGATGGAAACATCAAAGGCAAAAGCAGCAAATTGCAACATCCGGTCTTGCGCGGTAACGGCATAAGCTTCATTAAAACCCAGATACCGTTGATATACCGCCTGATGCTCTACCATCACCCCTTTCGGCTGCCCGGTTGAGCCGGAGGTGTAAATCACATAGGCCAGATGCTGGGGCGTCAATGCCGGAACTTGCGGATTGCTGTCCAGTTGATCAGGCAAAATATTCGGGTCAAGTACCGTCAACCCGACCAGCGCTTCTTCACCCAACGCCGCCCGGCCAACCGCATCAGCCAAAACTACTGCCGGAGTTGTATCATTCAGGATATACGCCAGACGCTCCCCCGGGTAGGTTGAATCCAGCGGCACATAAGCGCCCCCTGCTTTTAGCACCGCCAACAATGCCACTACCATCACCGGGGAGCGTGTCACGCAAATTGCCACCCGCTGATCCGGTGTGACACCCAACCCAATCAGTTGATGGGCCAGACGGTTAGCACAGGCATTTAACTCGGCGTAACTGAAAGTCTGATCTTGATATGCTAACGCCGTCGCTCCCGGGGTTTGCTCTGCCTGCTGCTCAAAAAGCTGATGAATACATAACGGGTCAGGATACGGAATTTCTGTGACGTTCAAGGTTTCCAGCAACAACGTGCGTTCCATTTCAGGCAAGATGTTCAGTGCTCGTACTGGTGTCTCCGGGGCTTGCTCAAGGGCCTCTACCAGACTCTCCAGTGCCTGCTGCATATAACCGCATACCCGATCCGGATTTAACGGCTGCACCACATGAGCGGTCAGTCCCAACGTGGTGCCATCATCCTCCACCGACAGCCCAAAGGGATAGTTAGTGCGCTCCTGACCGTCAAGAAATTCAATACCCTCTATCGTTTCATCTGAAACCACTGGCTGATCATTATGCCGATAGTTCAGTAAGGCACTAAAAAGGGGCGTACCGCGGGCAACCCCACTGCACTGCTGAGCCAGCGCCAGTGAAGCATGTTCATGCGCCAGTAACCCAGACAGTCGCAGATGTACCGCCTGCACACTATCCCGTACTGGGGTATTATCCATATCCAACCGCAGTGGCAAGGTATTAATAAACAACCCCATCCCACTGTCAGCCCCTTCCCCTATTGCCATGCGCCCAAATAGCACAGTGCCAAACACCACTTTCTCCTGCCCGCTGGTACGAGACAGCACCTGTGCCCAAGCCAAATGACACAACGCCGCCAGACTGACCCCCAAACACCGTGCCTGACGACGAAGACGGTCATTCAACCCGGCCGTTAGTGTCCGGTGCGATTCCCTCTCTTGAGATCCATCATGATGTACATCTGACAGCCCGAACGGCAGCGTCGGTTCATCCACCGCCGCCAACATCTCGGTAAAGAAACGGGTATGCTCGGCCTGACTCACCCCTAACCGGGCCTCCGCCACCAGATTGCGGAAAGGAACGGGTGCTGGCAGATTGTCCTCCTGTCCAGCAAGGTACGCCTGTACTTCACGGTTCATCACATCCAGCGTAGTATGATCGCCAATCAAGTGATGGTGCAACTCCAGTAAAAACCAGCGGCCATCAGTCTCCGGTGCCACTATAAAACGCAACAGAGGTGCCTGGTTTAAATCGAGACGATAATGACGGGGATTAAAACGCAGCATCAGTTGCTCACAAACCGGCCCATCAACCGGGTCCAGCGTTAGTTCTGTGACTGACAATAGCGCCTGACGCCAGACCACTTGCGCCGGCACTGACAACCCTTGCCAGATAAAGGCAGTACGCAGAATATCGTGGCGATCAACCACCTGTTGTACCGCCGCTAGATAGCGATCCAATAGAGACCGGTCAGCAAAGACCACCTGACCGGCTAACAAATATGGATCACCTTCATTTGCCAGTAAGTGGTGGAATAAAATTCCGTCCTGCAACGGTGACAACGCATAGATATCCTGAATATTGACCATTCCACCCGGCACCAGCTCAACGATACGGTCAATCTCTGATTGAGTCAGATCAATCAGCGGCAACATCGTTGGGGTGATTCTCGTCGTCGTTGATGTAATGACATTCTGTGGCACCACCACAACCGAAACCGAATGTTGCCCCAGTTTTTGCGCCAGTTCAAATAGCACCGGCGACAAGAACAGATCACGCACTGCTAGGGTAAGCCCTTGATGACGCAAGCGTTCAACCATCCGTACAACAAGCAACGAGTGTCCTCCCAGCGCAAAGAAATTGTCATTCCGGCCAATCTGTTCAACCTCCAGTAACTCACGCCAAATCGCCGCCAAGGCAATTTCTATTTCTCCTTGCGGCACTGCATAAACCTGACGGGCAAAAGCTTCATTATTCAGTGCCGGTAGTGCCCGGCGATCCAACTTACCATTTGGGGTTAATGGCAATGCATCCAGACGCATAAAGGCTGCTGGTACCATATAATCCGGCAAAATGGCACTCAGGTGAGCCCGCAAATTATTCACCAATCCCTCATCCATTGGTGCCGCCACATAAGCCACCAGCCGTTTGTCCGGCCCATCACCTAATGCCAACACAACCGCTTCATGCACCGCCGGGTGTTCTACTAACCGAGCCTCAATTTCCCCCGGTTCAACCCGGAAGCCCCGGATTTTAACCTGTTGGTCATTACGGCCGAGGAATTCCAGATTGCCATCCGGCAGATAACGGGCCAAATCTCCGGTTCGATACATTCGTACACCCGGTTTATCGCTAAATGGATCGATAAGGAAACGTTCAGCCGTCAATTCAGGGCGATTCAGATAGCCACGCGCCACACCTGTGCCACTAATATACAACTCACCCACGCCTCCTAGTGGCACCAGTTGACCATTAGCATCCAATAAATAAACCGACGTATTGGCCCCCGGGCGCCCAATAAGCCCCCCTGTATCTGTATAGTCTGATGGACAATGCCAAGTTGTAGCACAAACTGTTATCTCTGTCGGTCCATACGCATTGAACAGGTTTACCTGACTACGCAAAGCCTGAAACAGTGCCACATTGGGGGTCTCCCCTCCCAATATCAAGGTCGGTTTTATCGTTATCGCCGGTAAATCAGCACCATCCCGAAGCAGTGCTGGCGTCAGGCAAGCGTGCGTTACCAACTGTTCTTCTATGTAACGCCAAAGATGGTGCGGGTCCTGACGAACGATATCGGCGGGAATGTCCAGAGTAGCGCCACCGCATAGCGACATCATGATTTCCCAGACACTGGCATCAAAGCTAAATGAAGCAAACTGCAACATCCGGCTACCAGCGTGAATATCGAACTGGGCGATTTTATCCCGGATAAGATTGACCAGCCCACGATGTTCGATCATGACTCCTTTTGGCATACCGGTCGAACCGGAGGTATAAATCACATACGCTAAATGCTGTGCGGTCAATTCCGGTATCTGCGGGTTACTGTCCGACTGGTTAAACAGAGTATTCGGGTCGAGCACTATCCGTTCTGCCAATGCCTTCTTACTCAACGCGGTACATCCGGCATTGTCTGCCAGCAAAATAGCCGGCGCAGCATCCATCAGAATATATTCCAAACGGTCACTCGGATAGGTAGGGTCCAACGGCACATAAGCTCCACCGGCTTTTAATACCGCTAATAATGCCACCACCATTGCCGGTGAACGTACTACGCAAATCGCCACCCGTTGATCCGGTATGACGCCCAATTCAATCAGTTGATGGGCTAGACGGTTGGCACGGGCATTTAATTCGGCATAACTGAGGCGTTGCCCTTCATACACTAACGCTATTGACTCCGGTTTTTTTGCTGCCCACTGCTCAAACAGTTGATGAATGCATAACAGGTCAAAATCCGTGGTTTCCGTGGCATTCCATGTTTTTAACAGCAGCGTACGCTCCGCTTCCGGTAAGACTTCCAATGCCCGAACAGGCATTTCCGGTGCTTGTTCAAGGGCCTCCACCAAACTTTCCAACGCCTGTTGCATATAACCACATATTCTTTTTGGATCAAATGGTTGCACCACCTGAGCAATCAGCCCTAAAGTGTCCCCCCCATCCTCCACCGATAACCCAAAGGGATAATTAGTGCGCTCCTGTTGTTCTTGTCCGCCCAGAAATTCAATACCACTCATCATTTCATCCGAAGTAATCGGTTCATCACTATATCGGTAGTTCAACAGAGCACTAAAGAGTGGCATACCACTGGCAACCCCACTGCACCTCTGGACTATCGCCAGTGAGGCATGCTCATGTGCAAGCAATCCAGCCAGTCGCAAATGCACCGCCCGCACACTATCCCGCACAGGGGTATCATCGATATCCAACCGCAGCGGCAAGGTATTGATAAACAGTCCCACACCACTATCAGCCCCTTTTCCCGCCGCCATGCGCCCAAACAGCACAGTGCCAAACACCACTTTATCTTGCTGGCTAGTACGCGACAACACCTGTGCCCAAGCCAGATGAAACAACGACGCCAGACTAACGCCCAAATGTCGGGCCTGACTACGCAGGCGGTCATTTAACTCAGCAGTCAACATCCAATGAAACTCTGTCATCTGAGAACCATCAAGATGCACATTCGACAGCCCAAATGGCAATGTGGGCTCATCCACTTCCGCCAACATGTCGGTAAAGAAACGGATATGCGCTTCCTGACTCATCCCTAACCGTGCCTCAGCTACCAAATTACGGAAAGGAACCGGTGCAGGCAGGTTGTTCCCTTGTCCAGCGAGATATGCCTGCACTTCACGATTCATCATTTTCATTGTGGTATGGTCGCCAATCAGATGATGTTGCAGCTCCAGTAAAAACCAGCGACCATCGGTCTCCTGCGACACCACAAAACGCAATAGCGGTGCCTGACTTAAATCGAGACGATAATGACGGGGATTAAAACGTTGAGCCAGTTGCTCATAAACCGGCCCGTCAGCAGAATTTAACATCAATTCGATAATTGATAACGGTGCCTGACGCCAAACCACCTGAACCGGTGCTGATAACCCTTGCCAGGTAAAGGCGGTACGCAGAATATCGTGGCGATTAACCACCTGTTGCACTGCCGCCAGATAACGATCCAGCAATGAACGATCAGCAAAGGCCATCTGGCTGACCAAGAGATACGGGTCGCCTTCGTTGGTCAATAAATGGTGGAACAGGATGCCATCCTGTAACGGTGACAGGGCATAGATATCCTGAATATTGGCGATCCCGCCTGGTACTTGCTCAACGATACAGTCAACCTCATTCTGAGTCAGCTCGATCAATGGCAGCATCGTCGGTGTTAATGCCGTAGTTCTCGGCGTAATAACATTAGCAGGTACCGTCACAGTTTGGTGCTGCCTCAGCGTTCGAGCCAATGCTGACAACACCGGAGACTGGAACAGATCACGAGCCGCCAATGTAAGTCCAAGGTTACGCAAACACTCAATCAGCCGAATAACCAGCAAAGAATGACCGCCCAAGGCAAAGAAATTATCATGCCGACTAATCTGTTCAATGCCCAAGACCTCACGCCAGATAACGGCCAGCGCAATTTCTGTTTCCCCTTTCGGGGCTTCATAAACCTGACGGGCAAAGGCTTCCTCGCCTGGCACCGGCAGTAATCGGCGATCCAGCTTGCCGTTCGGGGTTAACGGGAAGGCATCCAGACGCACAAAGGCTGACGGTACCATATAGTCAGGCAAAACTGCACTCAAGTAAGTACGTAGATTATTCACCAACTTGTCATCTGCTGGTGCCACCACATAAGCCACCAAACGTTTAGCCTGCCCTTCACCCTGCGCCAACACAGCCGCCTCACGTACCGATGAGTACTCTGTCAGTCGTGTTTCAACTTCACCAGGTTCAATACGGAACCCACGGATTTTGACCTGCGGGTCATTACGGCCAACAAATACCAAGTTGCCATCTGGTAAATAACGAACCAAATCTCCGGTGCGGTACATTCGTGCACCCTGTTTATCATTAAATGGGTCAGACAAGAAACGTTCAGCCGTCAATTCCGGCTGATTCAGATAGCCACGAGCGACAGCGACTCCCCCAATGTAAAGCTCACCAACGACACCCATTGGAACAGGTTCCCCATGAGTATCGAGAATATAGATTTGGGTATTAGAAATTGGGCGACCAATCGGTATGTTATCGACAAAACAGCTCGGATGATTGGTATCAAACACAGTACAACCCACGACGGTTTCGGTTGGACCGTACTCGTTGATGATACGTGATCCAGGCGATAGTGTTCGCCAGAGTGCAACAGTAGAACTGGGTAGCGTCTCCCCGCCCACAACAAAACAGTGTGCAGGACATTTTCGCCCCACAGTTTTCAACTCCTGCCCCATTGCTGAAAAATGGCTAGGAGTCATTTTAACCAAAGCACCCGACTCCATTGACATCAGCGCAGGGAGAAGTTCAATTAGCTCCTGCCCGTCACGGAGCAAATGGATCTTGCCGCCACACAATAAGGGCAGGTAAAGACTGGTAACCGTGGCATCAAAGGCTAGCGGCGACGAAACAATACCATCAAATTGCTTTTCAGTTAGGTAATTACTCAGTGCCCATAGCAGGTAGTTGCAAACACCACGATGTTCCAACATCACCCCTTTCGGCGTCCCCGTCGAACCCGAAGTATAAATGACATACGCCAGATGTCGTGAGGTTAATGCAGGTATTTCTGGGTTGTAGTCCCGCAGGTTAAACAGTGCATTCGGGTCAAGTATGGTGAGCTCTGCCAGTGCCTGCTCACCCAACGCTGCACGCCCGACCTTATCAGCCAGCAAAATAGTTGGGGCAACATCCCTTAAAATATGCGCCAAATGCTCACCCGGATAGGCAGGGTCCAGAGGTACATAAGCTCCACCAGCTTTCAGCACCGCCATCAACCCCACTATCATTGCCGGTGAACGTGACACACAAATCGCCACTCGTTGATCTGGTACTACACCCAATGCAATTAGCTGATGAGCCAACTGATTAGCACGAACATTCAATTCGGTATAATTGAGCGTTTGTTCTTCATATGCTAACGCTATCGCATCAGGGGTTTTCTCCACCTGTTGTTCAAACAGCTGATGAACGCACAATTGGTCAGGATACGCAGTTTCCGTGGCGTTCCAGGTCTTTAACAACAACGTACGCTCCGCTTCCGGCAAAATTTCCAATGCCCGAACAGGCATTACCGGGGCTTGTTCAAGAGCCTCTATCAAACTTTCTAGCGCCTGTTGCATATAACCGCATATCTTTTCTGGCTTAAATGGTGACACTACCTGAGCAGTCAGACCCAAAGTAGTACCACCATCTTCTACCGACAGTACAAACGGATAGTTGGTCCGTTCTTGTTCCCCCAAGAATTCAATACCGTCCATCGTTCCATCCAGAGTCACCAGCTGCTCATTATGCCGATAGTTCAACAAAGCATTAAAAAGTGGTGTACCGCTGGCAACACCGCTGCACCGTTGAGCCAGCGCCAGAGAGGAATGCTCATGCTCCAATAACCCGGCCAGTTGCAAATGTACCTTTCGCACACTATCCTGTACCGGAGTATCATCCATATCCAACCGCAACGGCAGGGTATTGATAAACAATCCCATGCCACTGTCAGAGCCTTTACCTGCCTGCATCCGCCCAAACAGTACTGTGCCAAACACCACTTTCTCTTGCCCGCAGGTACGCGATAATACTTGTGCCCAGGCCAGATGACACAACGTCGCCAGACTGACGTTCAGACGTCGGGCTTGATTGCGCAGACAGTCATTCAACTCAGGTGCCAACATCCTATGGGATTCCGTTTTCTGAGATCCATCACGATGCACGTCCGCCAACCCGAACGACAACGTGGGTTCATCCACCGCCGCCAACATCTCGGTAAAGAAACGGGTATGTGCAGCCTGACTCACGCCGAGCCGGGCCTCAGCCACCAGATTACGGAACGGCACCGGCGCAGGCAAACAGTCCGCCTGTCCTGCAAAATACGCCTGTACTTCATTGTGCATCACTTCCATTGTTTCATGGTCGCCGATCAAATGATGCTGTAATTCCAGTAAAAACCAGCGACCATCAGTTTCCTGAGCGATAACAAAGTGCAGTAGTGGTGCCTGACTTAGATCGAGACGATGGTGACCCGGATCAAAACGCCAGGTTAATTGGTCAATGACAGGACCGTCAGCCGGATCCAGAGTCAATTCCGTCACGGACAACTGCGCCCGACGCCAAACCACCTGAGCTGGAACTGATAATCCCTCCCAGATAAAAGCGGTACGCAGGATGTCGTGACGATCAACCGCCTGTTGCACCGCCGCCAGATAGCGGTCCAGCAGAGACCTATCAGCAAAGATCACTGGATAAATCAACAGGTACGGATCGCCTTCCTTTTCCAGCACATGGTGGAACAGGATTCCGTCCTGTAACGGCGACAACGCATAAATATCCTGAATATTGGTAACTCCACCAGGCACCTGCCCGACAATGTAGTCAATGTCAGCCTGAGTCAAATCAATCAACGGCAACATCAGCGGCGTCAGTACCGTTGTCGTCGGTGTAATGATATTGGCCGGTATCCTCACGGCCTGATGCCGCCCCAACGTTTGGGCCAGTGCTGACAGCACCGGAGACTGGAACAGATCACGCGCCGCCAATGTTAACCCCTGGTGACGCAGACGTTCAATCATCCTCACACCAAGCAGTGAATGGCCTCCTAGCGCAAAGAAGCTGTCATGCCGGCTAATCAACTCAATACCCAACAACTCCCCCCAGAGGGTTGCCAGAACGATTTCAGCCTCCTCTTGCGGGGCTTCATAAACCTGACGGATAAAATCTCCCTCTCTTGGTGCCGGTAATGCCAGGCGATCCAGCTTACCATTCGGAGTCTGAGGGAAAGTATCCAGACGCACAAAGACAGACGGCACCATATAATCTGGCAAAATGGCAGTCAGATGAGCATGTAAACCAGCCGCCAGCCCCTCATGGGTTTCCGCTATCACATAGGCGACCAGTCGTTTATCCTGACCATCATTCAACGCCAGTACCACTGCCTCTTGTACCGTTGGATACTCAGTTAATCGGGTTTCAATCTCCCCCAGTTCAATGCGGAAACCGCGGATTTTGACCTGCTGGTCATTGCGACCCAGGAATTCCAGATTGCCATCCGGCAAATAACGCGCCAAATCCCCAGTGCGATACATCCGTGCATTGTGCCTATCGCTAAACGGGTCAAGCAGGAAACGTTCAGCCGTCAATTCTGGCCGGTTCAGATAACCCCGAGCGACACCCACACCACCAATATACAATTCGCCAATGCAACCTAATGGTACCGGTTGTCCATATCTGTCCAGCAAATAAATACAAGTATTGCTTACTGGCCGACCAATTGAGCCATCATCCTCTGGGGATAATATCTCCTGACAAGTCGCAATCACGGTATTTTCAGTCGGACCATAAGTATTCAATAACCGTGGGCGATGAGTTTCCTTCGCAAACCAATCCTGAATAGCTCGCTTTTTCACCTCCTCACCACCAATAATGATTAATCTGAGACACTCCGGTAGTCGTAATGCGTTGTCTCTGGCCGCCAGTTCAGACCAAAACAGGGTCGGCAGAGACATCACCGTGATACGATTTTGCTGAGTTAAAGAAATAAACGCCTGTAGAGAAGACAACCAGTTATCATCGCGCATCACCAGCGTAGCGCCATGGCATAATGACGAGAAAAATTCCTCGACTGACGCATCAAATGCAAACGATGAAAATTGCAGCATTCGGTCTTGCGCCGTGACCGCATAGACCTCATTAAAGCCCAGAATACGTTGGTAAACAGCCTGGTGTTCCACCATCACCCCTTTCGGTGTACCAGTAGAACCTGAGGTGTAAATCACATACGCTAGGTGGTGTGGCGTCAATTCGGGTACCTGCGGGTTACTGTCCCGTTGATCTGGCTGGGTATTCGGATCAAGCACAGTCAACTCAGCAAGTGCTTTCTCACCCAGCGCCACTTGCCCTGCCTCATCAGCTAGTATCACTAATGGGGCAGCATCATTCAGCATATGAGCCAAACGTTCGCCCGGATAAGTTAAGTCCAGCGGCACATAGGCCCCGCCTGCTTTCAACACCGCGAGCAGCGCTATCACCATAGCCGGAGAGCGTGCCACACAAATCACTACCCGCTGGTCTGGTGTAACGCCCAGCGCAATCAGTTGATGAGCCAATCGGTTGGCTCTGACATTTAATTCAGCATAACTGAGGATTTGCCCTTGACATTCTAATGCCAAAGCCTCTGGAACAATCTCCACCTGTCGTTCAAATAACTGATGAATACATAGCGGATTAGGATAGGGGTTTTCTGTAGTGTTCCAGGTTTCCAGTAGCAATATACGCTCAGCCGCAGACAGCAAATTAAGCTGCCAGATAGGGGTTTCCTCTTCCCGCCTTTTTGACGCTACCAATACCTGTAAATGTTCGCTCATCCGCAGAACAACTTCTGGGCTAAGGCAATTTCTATCGTAGATCCAACGAAAACCACCCCGCGAATTCACCTGGAGGGTCAACAATTCACCAGACACTTCCTGATTACACAGTCTGTCATCCTGTATTACAGAGATAGCAATTCGCCACGGTCGGCTTGTTGTTAATTCAGGAATAGTACGCAGTATAGGAGAGTGAGAAAGGAGATCACAACTAAATGTATGGTGCTGTGTCAACCTCTCAAACTCGTCATCAATCCAGTCAGCTACCGCACACCAAGGCTTATCAAACTCCACCTCAACCACCATTGGTACCACCGGCGACAAATTATCCAGTTTATCTTCTGCCTCATCCACACGCCACCCAACTTGGAATTCAGCTTGATGAGTCAAACGCGCAAGATAGATAACAAACGCCTGTAACAGTAGCCGTAATGGATCTTCTTCACTATTTCCTGGTAGTGGGGGCTGCCAGGCGCTTATTGTCCATCTGGGTTCCGCTTGTTGCCCTGTCATTTCGAAAGGTAATTGGAATGCCTCTAAAGAAGCAAGACGCTCATGCCAAAATAATTCACTAGATGCGACGAAATTCTTCACATTATGGAGCTGTTGTGAAGCATCATTTACGTTAGTTATATCCTCTGACGTCGGAGAAAAGAGTTTAGCTTTAAGAACATTTTTCATTTTAGCAACGTTATCTTTCATCTATATCTATTCCCTTAACGAATTTGTTAGAAATTTGAAAACTGTCGTTCCCAACAGCCATCAATCGGGCTTTTCTCTTATTTCTTGTTTCCAATAAATAAAAACCGACACGTCTTACATCAATTCAAGATACTCAGATACTGGATGCCATAGCTGGGTCAATCATTGCCAATTAATAATCTTTCGACGCTAATCACCCTTACAAAGGAACAAATAATTCACCTTATATTCCTGAATAAAACATTCCTTTTTAACTCTTGTTTTCTGAATAACTCCCATTAATTTCTTATTATATTTATTGACTGATATTGAATTCCATGGTGGTTTCGCATAGTAAATGCAACATCATTACATTACGAGTAAACAATTTCGTATTCCTTTAAATAATCTATTAAAGAACTTTGCCATCCCGAGTTTTTTAGTAGATTATTTAATCGGGTTACAACCAAATTTATCCCTTGGTTAGAGATTTTATTAAAGTCTATTCCTTTCGGAAAGTATTGTCTAATAAACTCATTGATATTTTCATTTACCCCTATTTCCCAGACGGAATAAAGATTCAAAAAGTAGGTATTTATTTCTAATTTTTTGCTGATAATTTCATGACTCGAAAACCCCAAATTGTTATCAAGCGTCATTGTTTTAGCTATTTATTTTAACAAGTATAACTCCTTCATTATGATTATGGCTTTTGGTTCTTATTTTCTATTAAATCTGATGATTATCGTATAGAGCGTAGTAATACACTCTCTCTATCTTTTCTAATTATCGTATCGCCTTCTCAGTCACCAATACATTTTTTATCAATGAGTTATGTTCGTTCATCAATACTCACTTTATTTTTAATTTTTCCTCCTCTTTCAGAACAGACATAGAGTTTACGATACGGTTTATTGGCAATTCTGAGATGCTGTCATAAGTCACCATTATCATTAAGAATGGAACTGTTGATTGTATTGATTATGCATAAATGTCAAATTACTATTGAACTTTATCTACTCACTATTAATTCTTAATTAAAATCATTTAAAAAAAAATTAAACCAATTGTTATTAAATTATCAATAAATTCATAAAAACACCCTGTATATCCGTCATTCCGCAGCCATATCTGTAATGTACTGATTTTAAATCGTTTGTATAAAATTTACGCACTTGTTGATTCTCAATTAAAACAACAAATTACGAATGCGGTGCGGAATGTCGGGTATATCCAATTTCATAAAAATAGAAAATTAGATTAAAAAAAATTTTCAAGGCATTACTTTACAACAAAAATAAAACCATTAATTTCAATATAAGGTAATTTATAAAATATTCAACAATATTAACTTAGAGTGGTAAAACTTTAACTTCGATTTAATATTTTTTGTGGTTATCATAAATAATAATTATACAACAAAGGCTATAATCACCACTTCCCCATAGTTATTACCATCCATTATTTTAATACCAAAGCAAAATTTCTTAATTCAAGTTAACTGAATTACCCCATATTTCCATCAAAAAACACGTTATTACATATACCCGTAATCATTGAAGATGCTTGATTTTATCCGAAATGGAGATCATTATCCTCGCTATGAAAATATTTATTACATCAGAACAAAAAATCAAACTTGAACGTCTTCACGACACCACTCGTGATGGTCAGGTACGAGACAGAATAAAAGCTATCCTTCTGGCTTCTGAAGGGTGGAGTTCTGTGATGATAGCCCAGGCATTGCGACTCCATCAGACCACCGTTGACCGCCATATCAGTGATTACCTCAATCAGGGGAAACTTCAATCTGATAATGGGGGGTCTGATAGTTTGCTTTCCCAAGAACAAACTGACTTTTTAATCAATCACTTATCTCAACATCTTTTCCATCACACCCATGAAATCGTGGCCTATGTTGCTCAGCTCTGGAAGATTACCTTTAGCATTCCCGGCATGAATAAATGGCTACACCGTCAGGGTTTTTCTTATAAAATCTATGGTCACCCCCGTTTTTGCAACACAAATTTTGATGTATGGTGGGCTTGCGTAAATCTATTCGGCGTCTGGTGAGCAGTCATGCCCGCGCCACGATGAGTTCCGTGCCTGCCGAACCTTAAAAACCGGTCGGCTTCAGAGAGCCATTTTTTATATCAGGTTCATCAGCAGGCCGATAGGCCGTTCATGTCATCAATTATCTGTCGTCGCAAAACCAGATGGTAACTGCTTAACTTACTGAGCTAACGCCGTTTTTCGTTGGCTCTTTTATTTAATGAACACCGTCTGATGTGCCGTAACGGCCCAGGCTATTCGGGCCAGTTTATTCGCCAGCGCGCACGCCACAACGTTCGAGTGATGGCGGGCAAGCTGCCTGTTCACCCACTCTGCCAGACGCCCTGGATTATGCTCCAGCCGCTGCATAAAGACCCTGGCACACTGTACCAGCAGCCGCCTCAGATTTTTATCACCCCGCTTGCTGATGCCCATCAGTGTCGTTTTTCCACCCGTGCTGTACTGGCGGGGAACCCGCCCTGTTGAAGCCGCAAAGTCACGGCTGCTGGCATAGTTTTTACCGTCTCCCAGCCGCATGGCTAACAGACTCGCCGTTACCGGCCCAACGCCAGGAATGGTCAGCAGGCGTTGCGCGGTTTCATCTTCCGCCAGATGCGTTTTCAGTTCCTTATCGACTTCCTCAATTTCTCCGCTGAGGTAAACATAATGACTGTGGAGTCTGCTCAGAACCCTTGCCAGATAAGGCGGAAAGTCATTTTCTTCCAGCACAGCGGCCAGACGTCGTATCACGGCAATACCGCGCGGCAGACTGACGCCGAACTCCAGCAAAAAAGCGTGCATCTGATTGGTGGTTTTAACGCGTTGCCGTATCAGTGAGTCTCTGACACGATGGAGGGCGGCCATCGCCTGTTGGTCTTCTGTGCGGGGGGGCACAAAGCGCATGGAGGGCCGGGAAGCTGCCTCGCAGATAGCTTCAGCATCGACAAAATCGTTCTTGTTACTCTTAACAAAAGGACGGACGAACTGCGGAGAAATCAGCTTTGCCTCATGGCCTAAATCAGCGATCCGGCGAGCCATAAAGTGCGCCCCACCGCAGGACTCCATCACTACGGTTGCAGCCTTGCAGGAACCGAGAAAATTAATAAGCTGAGTGCGGGAAAACTTCTTACGCAGCAGGGCGTTACCCTGCCTGTCCTGACAGTGGACATGGAAGGAATGTTTACCGAGATCGATACCAATAAGCGTAACGTTTTGCATGATGGTTCCCTCTAAAATAAAATACCCTGCTAGCGTACCTCTCACAGGGTGGGGGTGACCATCTCATTAACCGGGTGGCGTCCCTCATAAATTCGACGCAGAAAAACAGCGACAATTTATTGAATATTATGAGAATCTTAAAGTCACAGCGAAAGACGAACCCATCCTTTTTCTTGACGCTGTTCACCCGACTCA
>NZ_CAWPHH010000042.1:0-33190 GCF_963887965.1 Photorhabdus sp. RW14-46
TGAATTTCGAGACAACGTCTTCAAATTTTTCACCACAACGCTACCGGATATAGCGGACTCGCTGATGTCTAGAATTAACGACCATTTTCAGGTGCTAAAAACTGCATCTTGAAGTTTCTTGGGTATATATCCAAAATGGAGGAAGGTAATGATCTCCATTTCGGATAAAATCAAGCATCTTCAATGATTACGGGTATATTTATGTATATTGGCTCTCTATACCAACTTCACTCTCACTTCCCCCAACTTGTTTAAATATAGTGGCGACATCCAAGTAGCAGGATAAATCTTTTTCTTCTGGACGTAAAATATAAGGAATTTCACCTAACTGTGGTGCATTAATGTGACGGCGTAACCTATCCATCACTTTCGTATAGTGTGATAAACCAGGATTAATTCTGTTAGCTATCCATCCTACTAATTGCAATCCATCATTTATTATTGCCTGTGCGGTTAAAATTGAGTGATTTACACAGCCAGGCTGAATACCAACAACTAAAATGACAGGGATTTTTTCCTGAATCACCCAATCAAAATAAAAAGTTTCATCATCCAATAATACGCGCCAACCACCGTTACCTTCAATAATAACGCGATCTGCTTTATTACTAAGATTATTTAATCCTTTTTTCATCTGTTCGAAATCAACCTGATTGCCTTCACAATAGCTGTTTTTCCAGATAACTGGGTTAATTTCTTCATATTTAAGCGGAACAGGAGAAGATTTTTGTAGAATCACACCATCTCGATTACGCATACCTTCTTCTGTTTCATACCCTTCTGTGGCTATAGGTTTATACCCTACTGCCGTTGCTCCATCACGATTAAAAGCTTGTAATAATGCACGGGTAACAATTGTTTTACCTATGTTGGTATCTGTCCCCGTAACAAATAGGCGCGTTAACATAAATTCTGTTTTCCATAATGACAGATAAAACCCGGTTAATGAGCGCTTAAGTCTAGAGGATGCAACGATAAGGGAGATTGCGTTAGCTCAATGTTTTGTTTAATTGCTACACCAATTTCGTAAAAAAAATTTATATAAAGTTAATATTACAACCAGAAAACCTCTTATCCTTTCATTAAACTGATCAACAATGAACCATCATATAAAGCTTTTTTAACTGATGCTACCGTGGATAATGTACCTGAATTATTGAATTTTGTTGGAACTAATTCAATCTGTTTGCTATAGGCAGGCAAAGCGTGTTGTTGAATACATTCACTGATCACCGGATACAAAACTTGTTGTGAAGCATTAAGAGGAGAACCCATCAAAATTTTTTCTGGGTTAAATAAATTGACCATAATTGCAATAATATGCCCAATTTTTACTCCAATATCACGAATAATATCGACTGCCAGAGTATCACCGTTATTAACCGCCTGACAGAATGACTCAACGGTCAGTGGTTCACCGTTTAGTAAAGAATCGGGTACCATTGCCAACTGCCGTTTGGCTCTGGATAAAATATGGCTGATACCTACAACCGTTTCCAGACACCCAAAATTCCCACAATAACAGCGTTCACCATTAGGTTCAGCCTGAATATGCCCTACCTCCATGACACCACGGTTGCCAGCATGCAATGTTTGCCCCGCAATAATCACGCCAACACCAACATGTTCATCAATGACCATTTGGATAACATTCTGACAATTTTTTGCTGTGCCATATAATGATTCAGCTATCGTCCAGGCGGTTATTTCATGTTGAAGAAATACCGGTAATCCGGTGCGACGATGCAGATATTCTCCTATTGGCAATTCCTGAACCTGGTAATAAGGGAAACTGTGAATTAAACCTTGAGTCGGATCAACAATCGCATTTACCGTCATGCTAATTGCCGTCAGACGCTCAAGACGAGATTGATAGCGACCAAAAAATGCATCAATCTCATCAATAATGCTATCTAAAAAGGATTTTTCCTTGTTGGCCGGTAATGGTAAAACATCTTCAACAATTAACGTGCTACTTAAATCACGCAGTCCCAATATTAAACTTCCCAAGTTAATACTGACACACAGGAAATGCCAACTTTCAGAATCAAGCTTTAGTCCGGTCGCCGGGCGCCCTCTAAATCCTAAATCCAAAAATTCCGTTTCCATGACTAAGTGTGCATCAACCAATTCACGGACAATCTTAGTAATACTGGCTGGAGCAAGTTGCGCTTTTTTGGACAGCTCAATACGGGAAATTGGACCATATTGATCAATTAACCGATAAACAGTACCAATATTAATCTGTTTAATCTGATCAATATGCCCTGGTTGTCCATCCATTATTTACCTTCGTTATACTCTAATTAATTCACGTTTCAAAATAATTGTTAGCTGATTATGTCGAGGTTTTAGGTAAAAAGTATGATTCTTGCAATAAATATGTGATATTCAGCACGAAATTTAACTTAATTCTACTTATTTTTTCCATGCAAAATATTAGATATGAGTAGGTTTATCAGCCTGTCTGCGGCGGCCGATATTGGCCGGTTTTTGTGATTTACCAACCAGACCTCAGAACAAGAATGGTTATCAACTAATGAAATATACTGGACACCATCCACTTTCATTCGGGTAAAAGATTCAGTCACAACACTGACGCCTAATCCAGCAGAAACTAGCCCAAGAATAGTCATCGCTTCGCCGGCTTCCTGTGAAATCATCGGTGTTATACCTGCTTGAGCAAGTAATGTGATGATTTCATCATATAAAGCTGTCCCTACTTCGCGCTCAAAAAACACCATCGGATAGCCCGATAACATTTCGAGCTTTATTCCCTGTGGAGCATATTCCAACAAAGGATGTCCATCATAAACAGCAAGCATAAAAGGTTCCCGAAATAATAGCCGATACTCAAGGTTATCGGGTAATTGGGTATTGCGCATGATGCCAACGTCAATCCGTCCAGTCAGCAATGGTGCAATCTGCTGTTTAGTATTCATCTGATGCATATGAATAGCGACTTCCGGGTAACGTTCCCGAAATTGCCGTAAACTCAGAGTGACCTTATTCATAAACGGTATCGTAGAGGTGAAACCGATAGATATTTCGCCTAATTCCCCTTTTTGCATTCTTGCTGCTTTTGTTGCAGCAGCATCAACTTGGGCCAGGATCTGATAAGCTTCTTTCAGAAACATGTTACCTGCCGGCGTCAAGCTCACATTCCGGTTATTACGCTCTAACAACCGCGCATTTATACTATTTTCAAGTGATTGAATCTGTTGGCTTAATGGCGGCTGTGAAATATTAAGCCGTTCTGCCGCACGACCAAAATGTAATTCCTCTGCCACTGCAATAAAGTAGCGTAAATGCCGTAATTCGATAGCCATAATCACCTTTGAGATCTAATACATATTATTGTTAATGATTAATATATTAGACAAAATATTTTGCAATTCATATGCTTGATCTTCATAAAAATACAAACTAGCTACTGTGTTAAGTAAGGAAATTATGTGAGCGCCAGCCCTGGTAGTAATAATCGCAGTATCAATGAAAATCTGACTCTTGGTAATCATCTTGTCCAAAATGCTCAAAATAAGAAAAATCATATTCAGAAAGACGACCCTCTGTATGTTAAAGTGACATTGTCACTCTTTACCGTAGGGTTAGCTGCATTTGCCCTACTCTATTTCGTTCAACCAATCTTACCCATGCTGTCGGATGATTTTGGTGTTTCTCCTGCTACCAGTAGCTTATCTTTATCCCTTTCAACCGGAATGCTGGCATTGGGCTTATTAATCACCGGTCCTCTGTCTGATGCTATCGGCCGTAAAAATGTGATGGTAACAGCGCTATTCGCCGCTGCACTTTTCACTTTACTCAGTGCATTTATCACCAGTTGGCATGGAATTCTGATTGTACGCGCTCTGGTTGGCTTGTCTCTCAGTGGCGTAGCCGCCGTTGCAATGACTTACCTTAGTGAGGAAATCCATCCTAACTTTGTTGCTTTATCAATGGGACTTTATGTGAGTGGTAATTCTATTGGTGGCATGAGTGGGCGATTAATATCAGGCATTATCACTGATTATTTCTCATGGCGGGTTTCTGTCACCGTATTAGGTTTATTGGCATTAATTGCGGCAATGATGTTTTGGCGTATGTTACCTGAATCGCGCCATTTTCGGCCAAGTTCTCTCAAACCTCACTCTTTATTAATCAATCTGAAATTACATTTTCGTGATAAAGGATTGCCATTACTGTTTTGTGAAGCCTTTTTACTTATGGGCGGCTTTGTTACCCTATTTAATTACATAAGTTATCGTTTATTAGATTCACCCTATCACTTTAATCAGTCAATTGTCGGTATGTTGTCTATTGTTTATTTGGCAGGAACATACGGCGCATCCAAAGTAGGTCCATTAACCCATCAATATGGACTCGGAAAAGTGCTGATCGCGACGATAAGTATGATGCTAATCGGTACGCTTATTACCTTATTCTCATCTGCGGTGATGATTATCATTGGGATGATAGTCCTCACTTTCGGTTTCTTTGCCGCACATGCAGTTGCCAGCGGTTGGGTCGGACGTCGTGCTCGCCGGGCCAAAGCACAAGCGTCTTCCCTTTATCTGTTTTGTTATTACTTGGGTTCAAGTGTAGCAGGCACTTTTGGCGGTATATTTTGGCTCCAATTAGGTTGGAATGGTGTTGTTTTATTTATTACCATTCTTATCCTTTTGGCTCTACTCTTAGGGTTTAAACTCGCCAAACTTCCAGAGGCAAGATAATAGAAGACAAGCATTATTTTATCCGCCAGGTAATGTCCTTCACTTTCTGATTTGTCAAAAATTAATGTGTTTTTTTGCCGCGATATTAAAAATCGTGACAACATTGTTCAACAAAAAAACAAACATTAATACTCATATATAAGGAAGAGTTAATTATGGGAAATTCCAGATTTGAAGGTTTCACTAAAGAGGAAATAAAATTGGCATATGAATTTGATATGCTAAATCAATCTATGGTGATGGCAGAAGCGAATGCCTATGCGTTGCAAAAGCAGTTATATCGCCTTAGCCAACCACAAAAACTGCTAAATAAAATAGGTCGGAATGCACTGGTAGAGATTAAAGATACGATGATACGTTCAGTGCCTGCTTCAATATGTGCAGGGTTGGCAGGTACTGCTACAGCATCAGGTGGCCCCGCTATCTCTTTTCTCGCCAGTGCGGCAGCGGGAAGTATTGGTGGAGAATTGGCAAAACCTATTACGTCAAGAACCGGTGTTCATACTCAGTTGTATCCGACCTGTACCGGTAATACGATTAAAGACATTGAGCAAGAGGTACAGAGAAAATTACAGGGAAAATTGAGTGGTTACCCCAAGCTACATGAACTATACCGTACCTATATCAACAAAGAATATGCACGGGATTTTGTGCTTGATACCGCACTGGCAAATACACCTGATGTGGTTACCAGTGCTATAACAGAAGGTGTCAATAACTGGACGGCGGGTACTTTCAGTTCCATGCTGAAATATGGCCCAATACCTATTGTGGCTTTAACTGCGGCGGCGGGATTAGATCCTCGTGGTATTTATAATAAAGGCAAAGATACATTTCATGCTATGGCTAGCATAAAACCTGGCCCACACGCAGGGGGTAATCTGAAAGCGAAAAAACTGGAAAAATTACTATGTACTTATCAAGAATATTTACCCTATCTGGAGCAAAATTTATTTCGTGCACGAGATTGCTTAACGAAATTGATTAAATTGCTGAACAGCAATCTGGATAGAAAATTAAATGTTGAAGCATTCATGAAAAAATCCCCTAATCTTGTCTTATCATATAAGAACGCTCACATGGCATCTCAAGAAATTATCAATATGCTTGAGTTATTGATTATGCTGGAAAAAGAAAGAGAAAATCAGGTAGTTAGGGAAACCTGTTTATAAAATTAATCCTCTTTTAGGTACGTTAACGCAAACCAAGTGACCTAAGAGAGGGTTTTAATCAAGGTGGTGTACTTGACGGTATCTAAAGCAATTACCAACCCTCTTGGTATATACCCGTCATCTTTCAAGTTGCCTCTTTGTTGGCTGCACTCACTCACCCCGGTCACATCGTTACCTATGCTCCCGGGGATTCGCTCCCTTGCCGTCGCGATCCCTCTTGAAATCCATAGGGTATAGCTCACACAACTAACTGCCTATCTCAATAGGGCTATTTTATTTGCCATTTTGAACCTGGGCAGTGCTCAAAATCCTCACGTACTACGTGTACGCTCCGGTTTTTCCGCGCTGTCCGTGTTCAAACTGCCTGCAACAATTACGCCTATTGAGATAGGCTCTAAGCCATTCACTAATTAATAATGACTTGAAAATCTGTAGAAATTAAATTTGCTAAAAAATTTGAACTCACTTTATTTTTTACAAAAAAAGATAGATTTGGAAATATAGAATCTTTACCACTATAACTCAATTCACCCTCTTTTATAATATAACAACAGGGCTCAATTAAATTTATGCTGTACTCTCCAGCTCCTGTATCATCGGAATATATACCAAAATTATCAAAACCGTTCTCAACATATTCCCCATTATTGAAAAACCAATCTTGAGTTGGCTGTTCCCTGGACATTTCTGCCGTAAAATTTCGGGGAGTGAAAAACTGAGCTTTAAACGTAAATGCAAGATAAAGATTTGAAATATTTGGATAACAAAATAAGTTGCGAAATTCTGAAATATTCTGGCCATCTAACCATATAAATCCTGGAGTACAAATGCGAAAATTCAAATTCTCCGCATTCCATTTTTCTATCTTTCTATCGGGTGCTAATGGGAATTTCATCACGATACCATTTGGAGCATATTTGTTTACATAAATATTAGTCATCATTGTGCCTCATCTTTTAATTTATACCCGTTATCCTTCAAGTTGCCTCTTTGTTGGCTGTACTCACCCCGGTCACATCGTTATCTATGCTCCCGGGGATTCGTTCCCTTGCCGCCGCGATCCATCTTGAAATCCATAGGGTATATTTACTTGGCTCAATAGCCCCAACCTTGTTTATTATCTCTTTTTCACAGTATAATGCCATAATCGGATTACCGCTAATACTCCACGATCAAAATTACTTCACATTCATCACACTGTTAGAAAAAATAATAAAATCCCGAGATTTATTCAGGTAAATGCAAAATATTCACCTACTGAAAAATTATTATCAGCACTGATATCAATATTAAAATAATATACAGCAAGATTATTCTCATATGAAAATAAACAGGAACTCGGACAACAAGAATACGCTAGATTAATACCTTAAAAACCTTTTGGGATTTTAGCTCGATATTTCTGCCTACATTGAAAATACATTGAAAAAAGATTTCCAACAACTTTTACTAACGTGTTGCATGTAACGTTTTTTTTGGTTATATTATAGACATCGTTACATGTCACGAGGGTGAAGTATGAATAAGGTTGCAGATCGTGTCAAAAAACACAGACAACAGCTCAGGATGTCAGGATTAAGGCCCATTCAAATATGGGTGCCTGATACACGCCTCCCTCATTTTAAAGAGGAGTGTCGGCGTCAAAGCCATCTGGCTATGGCAACACAGGATAAGGAAACGGATACACTATTAGAAAATGCGATAAATGAACTAGCTGATTCAGGAGACTGGGAGTGAAAAGGGGAGACTTGATAACAGTTGCTCTACAAGGGGCTTATGGCAAGCCCCGCCCTGCACTGGTTATCCAATCTGACAACTTTGATGAACATCCCAGTGTTACTATTTTGCCCGTGACCTCAACATTAATTGATGCACCACTTTTCCGAGTGATGATCGAGCCTTTTCCTGAAACAAATCTTGAAAAACCGTCACAGGTCATGATTGATAAAACCATGACTCTCCCGAAAGAAAAAGCTGGCGCAGTATTTGGTAAACTCGATTACACGACGATGCAGCAAGTGGATCGCTGCTTAGCTTTGTTTTTAGGTATCGCAAAATAGTTTTAAATTCAATTTTCGACTTCTCATAAAAGGCGACACAGACGTCGCCCCCTAGTTATTATTTCGTTCAGCCCGCAGAATCTTTATATTGTCAAACGGCCTCGTAACACATTACGGGTGTTAATGGACGATTGACTAAATAGATTTCCGGTACTATTTCGAAATGCTTGGTTCACTTCAACGGCTCGAATAGAAGGATGAACATTTATCGCTTCTGGCTCCGATTGGGTAAAACGAGATAAAGTATAGGCTTCACTTCCCTCAGAAGTACCTGCTGATGAGCTGAGTTCCCAAGTATGATGATTCACTGCATAAGCTGTACGCGCAAGATTAATTAGCCCCGCCGTTGTTGATACAGCCCCAAAACCTAAAGAGACCCATCCCAAGATATTAGCGGCATTCGCATTGTTATCTGCAACAGCAGAAGCCGCTATCCCCGTAGAGAGCGCCACAGCATTCGCACTCAATGATATCGTGGATAAAGCGATGTCCCAGCGTCTGCTAGAACGGCTGGCAATTTCACCAAATTCAATAGGTACTGACCCGATAACACTCGTGCTGGCTACCTGAGAACCACTCCGTGCCGATTTTACCAACGAAGAGGTAAAGGTTATTGCGCTGATACCAAAGCTTAAAACCCCCAACCCGGTACTAATCCAATTTAATATCCCGGCTGTTTTCGGATCTTTTTCTGATAATGCTGCTGACGCAATCCCTATTGAATCAGCAGCTAATCCAATGACGGTCGCAGTAACTGCAAACGCACTGGTAGAAGCAATCGCCCCCAGAGCTCCGCCCGCAGCAATGAGACCCGCACTAATTGCCGCTCCTGCTCCTAGTGACACAACCCCAACAATGATACCAATTGCCCCCAGCACAATACCTAATATCCCGCCAGCACTAAGATGACCGTTCAGATCAATCCGGTTGATAGGATCGCCTTGGCAATAAGTGTAGGGATTAACCCCTCCCCGGCCAAAGGGGCTCCAACTGTCGGGACTATGAAATCTCATGAGAACCGGATTGAAAACACGATATCCGTTACCTAAGAAGTACCAGCCTGTTACTGGATCGACCTGCGCTCCATTCAAACCCGGTAATGAAGAAATTAAACTCCTAAAGCCATAAGGTGTGTAGGATAAAGCCATCAACTCGTTTTCGTTCTGACTGGCTATAACCGTACTATTATGGTCAGTACCGTATTGATAGTAGACTGACTCGCCATTCTTGGTGCTCTGATGACCAAGCCGTTGTTTATCACTGCTCAGCCAGGTAATGGTTTCATCACCCAATTGAACATTCGCCACATTACCTGAAGCATAATGTTGACGATTAACCGTACCATTCGCTAAAACTTGTGCGGTTAATTTGTTCAATGCATCATACTGATATTGGCATACCAAATTACCCTTACTGTCTTTGACCTGTACCAAGCGATTATTCTGATCGTAAATAAGCGTTTGCCCTTTTTCGTCGCGTGTTAGATTACCGTTAGCATCATAACTTAACTCTATTTGCTGTTTATCGCTGGTAATACGAATAAGTTGGGTTGGATCGACTTGACTGAAATGATAATCCACTGTTTCTTTACCATCTCGATATGTATTATCAAGCCGTTTGATATTACCCCATTGGTCATAATGGTAAATTTGCTGACTTAACACACGACCAGTATGATCAACCGGAGATTGTTCTCCCTCGCATTGGTACTGGCTTAAGCGCTGATTACTATCATATTGATAACGTTCATTTTTCATAGCCACCCCATCAATGGAGGTGATGCGTTGACTGATTTGATTATTCTTTGTATAGCTTAAGGTAATGACTTGTATTGAGAAGTCACTAATTAGCGAGCGTTTTATCTCTCGATCAAAAACATCGTATTCAATTTTTGTGGCTAATTGGGCTAATGACGTTGTGTCTTTTGTCGTCGTTGTTATTAGCCGTCCAACATTGTCATATTCAAATGTAGCGTATTGCGAACTCTGTTCTGTTTTAACTAATCTTCCTTCGGCATCGTAGCTATAAACATGATCATGAGCAAAACTATCTTTATGACGTTGAATCAAACCAGACATCGTATAACAGTAATCGCCCGATGAAATCGGTTTATTATCCCGCGAAAATGATTCGTGCTGTAATACACCCGATGGAAAATAACTGTAATTGCTCTGGGATACACCTTCTGTCGCAGATAATAATGCCCCCGTTTTCTGATAGTAACTAAAGTTTTGTTGGCTTGTCTCTGTGGTAAATTTGGACATCACACTACCGAGAGCGTAAAGATAATCGATGTTTTGTTTATTATGCGCAGGCGTGACAGACTGAATAGGTTTATCACCTTGAGATCCATATAAATATTCCGTTTTGCGGCCGCCCACCGTATCGCGGGTTACCCGCCCAAGACCATCATAAACTAATGAACCCAATTGTGTTCCATTCACATTCAGTGCAGAAATTAATTCTTCATGGCTAAAGCTTGCATAAGCGGATTCTAATATTGTTCTGTCTGGCAACGTTTTTTTCACTATACGATCAAATAGATCGTACTCAATTTGGGTAGCGTAACCCTCTGCATCTGTTTCAGTCACCGTACGACCAAATCCATCATAACGATAGGTACGAGTGCTATATATCGCACCATCAGGATACACAACTTTAATTGAAGCAGGCTGTTCAAAGTTATTTTGCTGAATATTTAACATCCCCAACCCTTTGACCCCTTGAGTAATTGTCCTCGTAATAGGATCATGGATTTCCAGCTCTATCCGACCATCACTATACTCAGTACTGTAACGATTTCCCCAACCATCATATTGATAGGTTTTCGTTGTCACCAAAGGCGCCGTCAAGCGAGTCAAAGGATTAGCAGATAAATCCCATAACCAATCATTTGAAATCTCTTTGACCAATTGCCCCAAAACATCATATTGTCTGGCAAGAACTTTTCGATATGTGCCTTGATAAATCCCCGATGTTCCCCAAACACCATCATCATCTTGTTCTTCAATCGAGCAAATACGCCCCATTCCATCGTAATGGGTTTTACGTCTGATGCCTTGAGAATCAATTTCTATCATCACCGGCCAAAAATCATTTTCGTCACCACCAGGATATTGATATATATAGCTACGTTTAATTTCTTTTGTCGTGCCGGGGTCAATAATTTGTCCTATAATTCGGCCAGAAAGATCATAAGACTGGTCCGTAATGACATGGTTTACATCAACTTTACGGAGTTGCCGATGTGTATAAATGGAGGTCACATTTTTCGATTCCATATGTGTACCATCAAAACCCGTCACCGTAGAGTTTGTAGTCATCTCACTATCTGAATATTCATATTTAAATGTGGTAACCGTTTGTTGGTTATTCATCACCGACGTTATTTTTGCTAATGAACCATGAGATTTGTTTGTCGGTGAATTAACATAGTTAAAGGTCCTCACTATTTTACTGTCTATCGTCTCTGAGGCTTTACTGACATATTCCTTAACATAAGCGCCGGTAAAAGTGGGCAGTTTTTGATACGTGTAGGAAGTCACTCTATTTGCGACACTTTGAGCAGCATCAGGTGATCCTTTTTGCGTAACTGATTTTAAAAATCGGGAAAAACCCAATGGATCGGCAGGGCAATTATTACCTTCACCATTCACCGGATAATAAACGTATTCTTTCTGTATCCCACTGGTCTCAGTAATAAGTAGAGTATTTCCCCAATCATCGCTTTTAATATTAACACTCTCTTCTCGTGAAGTATTGGTCTGTAAGTCTGTGTAACGTGTTAACACATGAGAGGGTTGTTGTAAATTTTCTGGTTGTTCGGAAAAGCTTTTTGACGGATCTTCATTATAAGTAATTTCTGTTATGATCCTCTTATTATCTTGTGTTTTTGCTTCTTTGGTCATTAAATGAAATTTATCAAACACTCTTTCTGTTACTGAAATAACATTTTGACCGTTTAAAACACGTTCAATGGATGAATAGGTATATTTCCCTGTAACCAGATATAAATTATCTTGACTGGAATCAAAGCTTGTCCGACCAGAAGAATAGCCCAAGAAATTATGTACTGAACTATATTCATAGGATTTGCTGATCGCAGGCTGCCCATTACCAGGTTGAATAGTCAATGCAGCAGCATAAGGAATAGATTCCGTGTCTGTAACTTTATGCCCATTCTCTTTATAACTTACCAGCTCAACATAACCTGTTGGTGTACGAAAAGCGCTAATAACCGGAAATATTCCTTTTAATGTCTGATAGGTCATCTTAAATCTGGCAGAATCAATAGGACCAGAAGCATCATAAGGTACAGTCACAGTAATGAGGTAATCATTGCGATAATCGAATGCGATTTTCGCAGAGATATTATTATCATCTGGGTATTCAACTGATGTGCAATTATTTCCAGAGTAATTGAGTTTAAGATAAGTTTTACCCGTCATACGGTATTTTATTTCGGATAATGCAAATCTTGAATTATAAATCAAATCAAATACTTCACCATCAGGAAATTCAAGTGCAACCGTTTTCGCAATATCACTTGATCCAATTCGTTTAAGTGTCTCTATAATGCCATTTTTGTTATAAACATAAAAGGTATTACTATCGAATTTATATACACGTAAATCTTTTAATTTTTTATCTTTAAAGCTAATATCATTATTATTAGGTGGCAATGGCTTACATTTAAATTGCTCTCCATTTGCTCGGCTAAATGTAAGTGTTTTTACATCTAACATTGTTAATGAAAATCGCCAGCCAATACCAAACCCATTATTTAATGTTGTTAATGGCGAGAATGATAAATTAAGTACCTGTTCAATATTGCCGACATTATTTGGTCTCAACGTGATAATATTGATATTTGCGCTATATTGACCTGTTCTGGGATCGACACCAGTATTAATATAAGATCCAAAATTAAATGCATTGGAATATATATCGTTAACTTTCATTTTAAAGTTCCCGTTTGATTAATATCACAGCCAAATTAAATATCTATTTAGCCATTCTTTTATATACAATAATAGAACATCTTAATTGCTGGTAAACGCACATGCGATTACCAGCATAGATAAAGATTTTTTACTAAGGAAAATCAACTTATTCTCGCTATGCTTAGCGCACGCCCAATATTAACCGAGGATATTCTAAATTTATGCTGGCAACCGTAGTTATCAATGATTGTGACATCATGATATCCATCGACATAACCGGTGGTCCATGAACATCCTGTTACATGGAGTACCTCAGCAGCAAGCTGTGTGTCAGGAACAGTTACATCATAAGAGTAGTCCATAACACATCCTCCACTCATATCATTTCTAGCATTTACATATGAAGTTCCTCGTTTAAATACTCTTGCTCTTGTCAAGAATCTATCATCTGATGAACTTTTACCAAGGACATATATATTATTAACAGTCCTGTCATTCCCTTCAAGAATCCTCAAATGATATGGCAATGTCCAGCGATAAAGGTTAATTGTTTGATGATGGGTATCCGATTTCGTTGATTCTTCTGTTTTATCAAACAATATATTGGTACTTTCATGCAATTGATTTGCATTAATTGCATAAGGAGCAATGGCTTTTAATAAAATTTTGCTGTCAAAAACTTCATCACCAACCGACATATTCGTTGTTAGTGTGCGCTTCCCATTCGTATCTTCGAATGTCATTTTTGCCATTAGGTATTCTGTACTTGTCCTATTACTACTAACATAACAATAGATAATTTCAGGAACACTCTTCACACTGTTCTGATAGTTTTCATTTGTACAACAATCTCCCGCACGATTTATTACCGGCTCCTCAGTAAAAATATCAGCACTATAAACACCATTTAATAACCCAAGATCATATTTATTTCTCGCATCTGTCGTTGTCCATCCTGAAGGCATTTTTAATTGGTCATATATGAGGCTATCACTCAATGCAGCCACCTGAATCGATCTTTTTTCAGCATCACTAAGTGCTAATTTTACCCAATCACCATTCTTATATTCTTGTTTAAGTACAGAGATTTTTACCATACATTGATGACGCCCATTAGCATAAAAATTGTCATCAGTTTTTTCGATGGTAAATGTTGTTATTTTCTTTTCCATCACACTCTCCATAATATTGTGAATTAAGCTATAATAGAAAGAATATCAAGTTCAAAGCCATAATATGGCCCTTGCAATTCGGTAATAATTCTGACTCGATAACGTTTTGATAAATCGTCTTCAAATTCCTTCAAGGCGTTCATGATAAATTCGCTGTATTTTCCTTGTGCAAAAAAGATAAATTGCGTGGTTGAAGGATTAATAGAAACATATTTACCCAACGCATGGCGTAGCGTCTTAATAAATAGTGAACCATCTTCATTTAATTCGAATAATTTTCTATCTGTCGTCGTCCTATCCATAAAATTTCCTTCACCTAAAAGATAAATATTTATCTCACGATGGTCTCGACGCAGTAAAAACTGTTTGTTGATATCCAATTCGAATATTCTTGGTTTAATAGTTTTATCAAGTAAATGATCTGGAATAACAAATTCAATCAAGAAACGACGCCCATTCACGATAATAGGCAAATGTTCTCGATCAATTGAGAAACAGCACAAATTTCCAACCCATGAAGAACCTTCTGTTTCCGAATATGCTGAATATAAAGCAGCAACCTTACCTTGTTCTAGAATGTTCATTATAACCTCTTAATATTAATGGTGAAAAAACAGCATTAAATCAAAAGTCAACTTACAGTTTTGATTTTACATAATTAGTGAGCTCATCTAATGTTGAAATAGAATGATCTGAAAAAAGTTCAGCTTTAAGCATAATGCCATACGTTTCCAATACAAATACTTGAATTTCCACATAGTCAAGGCTGTCAAATTTAAGTGAAATAAAATAAGATTCTGGTGTTATCTCTTCCTCTTCGATATCCTTCATCATTAATATTCTATTTTTTATTGCAGTAAAAATATCACTTTGTGTTGGCATTTCGCTTTCCTTTTATTTCATCTTAGAGATAATTGAAATCTTTGATACAAAAATAGGGTTTTTATCATATAAACATCGGTAATAAAAAATACGGATATAATCTTTAGGGCCATTCTTAATCAGTAAAGGTGGATTTAATTCAACACAAATATTTGGAGAAGATCGTAATATTGTGCTATTAGCAATGTCCTCCTTGATCTTAATCGCTTGTCCGGTATGCAAAGTAAAAGATTGATTCAGATAATCCTGTAACTGGTTAAAATAGTAGTGTTCAAAATTAAGAAAACCTGTCGAATTAATGACAAGATGAAAAGCAAGCGCATCCAGAAACCATCCAATAGATGTGACACTGGGGAAATAATGTCTAAAGACAGCATATTTTTCACAAACGCCTTCCCTTGTTATCGTCAATTTTTGGCAGTTATCTTGAACAATCCAATGTTCAATTGACTCCATTGTATTTTCTACACTGGTATTGCCGGATAACACACTTTTTCCGCACGGATTTTCCAATTTAAACGTTTTGCTTTTAGTATCAATTCTCAACTGATGTGGTAATGCAGTATAAACATATTGACGAAATGACGTATCAATATTCAGTATTCCAGATGCAAAAGCGGAAGTTAATTGAGAGAACTGTTGCCTGACATAAAGCAAACTCAACATTCCCTGCACAGGGTGCTGCTGCATATTGTGTAAAAACTCACTGTTCGCCGAATAATGGATAGCATTAAAATCCCCAGAGAAATTCGACCAATGTTCAATATCTTCCATTTCAAAAATCAACATATCAGTTACCTTACCTTAGAAATAACCAACGCAGCGTTATGTCCTCCAAAACCTGCACTGATATTAAGCGCCACTTCTGGTTGAGCGGTGTAGCAATGTTGATTAGGTAAATAATTAAGGTCGCAATCTGGATCAGCCCGATGTAAATTCAATGTTGCTGGCAAGCAATTTTCAGTTAATGCCTTGACACATACAATAGTTTCGAAACTACCGGCGGCAGCAATAAGGTGACCGGTATAAGATTTTGTGCTTGATATAAGTACCTGATAAGCATATTGGCCTAGTGCTGCTTTAATTGCCTGAGTTTCATAAAGATCATTTAACGGCGTAGAAGTACCATGAGCATTAATGTAGTCAATATCTTCCAGCGAAATCTGTGCCTGCTCGATGGCTTTGGTTATCGATAATATTTTAGGTTCAATATCTTCTGTCGGCCGGGTTAAATTAGCGGCATCTGAATATTGAGCGTAACCTTTGATTTCCGCCAAAATCGTTGCCCCACGCGCGATAGCCGAATCATAATCTTCCAGACAAACCACCGCCGCTCCTTCGGCCAATACAAATCCAGAGCGATCAAGACTAAATGGACAACAGGCGAGATTGGGGTCCGTTTGCTCTTTCGACAATGCATTCAGTACATCAATACTCCAAATGTTACATTCTCGAGTAAGTGATTCAGCGGCCCCGGCAATCATACATTTTGCTCGCCCTGAGCGAATAATTTCAAAGGCATCACCTATCGCCATTGTACCCGTTGCGCAAGCAGCCATAATGGTATTCTGATAACCACGTAGTCCATACATGATCGAACATGCCGCCGTCATGGAACTTGGCATGGTGATAAGATTACTCATAGGATGAGCTAATTTAACTTTCTTATACTGGCAGGCATAATCTCCGGTATTATCAACAGCTCCCCAACCACTGCCAAGTATTATCCCACATTCGTATTTATCGTAATATTCAACAGGTGATATGTTCACGCCAAATGCTTGGGTAAGAGCTTGATAAGTCGCTTTCAACGCCATTTTTCCGCAGTCAGAAAGCATATGAGTCAACTTTTTTGGTAATAACTGATAACGTGATGGATTGGGGGCAAGGAAAGAAAAGAAACGTGAATTAATGAATGAGTCAGGAAATTCAATTCTATGAAATTGATGTTGTTTCTCGATAATACTTTGCCAACATGATTCAATATCTTCACCAATTGGTGTTACGGCGCCCATACCTGTAATAACAACTCTTTGAGTTCTCTGCATATTGGTTACCATTTATACATGGATTGAGAATTTCAATTTTTCTAGCTATAAAATAGGCTAATGAAGACATATCACCATAATCATAAATAAGTATTTTCAATACTCCTGGCTAATAGAATCGTTATTTGTGAATTATGTAAAACTAACTGACAGGTTATTTTCTCTATGTAATAAAACCGATGATAAATATCCGCAAGCAAATATATTATTATTTTAATATCATTATATTCAGCCTGCAAAATAATTGGTTTCACCACATTAGGCTGTATTATCATGGTAAATCCTGATAATTTATTTACCATTAACTCATTATTCTGTTTAATAAAGCATATCATTGTATAAAAATAAAATATAAATAATGAATCTAATTATTTCACAATTTTTTATTTCATAACATATGAATTCAATGATTATATTAATAATCCAACAATGTGATTAAAGAAAAGAAAAATAGTACTCATTCACATCATCCCTGTGAATGGGTACTGAGATACATTGCCCAATTTTTCTCTGCATCAAAACATATACCCTGCCCCCTTGTTTGTAATATACTGCCCACAACTGGATAAATACACAGCACTATACCCAATGGATTTCAAGATGGATCGCGACGGCAAGGGAAAGAATCCCCGGGAGCATAGATAACGATGTGACCGGGGTGAGCGAGTGCAGCCAACAAAGAGGCAACTTGAAAGATGACGGGTATATACATCTTCATTGTCCAGTTAATGTAATAACACCGGAGACAACATATGGCTGAAACAGGCAAGGATACAGGAGTGTTCAGTGGTAACAAAATCAGAGGCAAGCCCTGACTCAGTGACAAAGCAGCAGTTCGATACCCTCACCGTCGATAAAATTACGCAAAGTATCATTATCATCTCAGCCGGCACAGTTTTTTACCGGCTACAAGAGGGTAAACACGGGGGCAATGGCGTATTCTTTAACCGAGACGGAGGACATACCCGGTACGGGTTAACGAACGGCATAGATGGCAATTTATATCTTGCCAGCTCTCCAAGAACATCGATGAAGGAGGTGTTTCAACGTTTGCCAGCCATTACAGACCGGGAACTGGATGGGTACCATATGGCTACATTGGTGACAGAGAAAGATCTACGTATTGTAGACATTACCCGGCTGGCGCCGAAAATGCATATTACCGCCCATCAACTAACCGGCACAGACTACCGGATCACACAGCAACTTGCGGCAAAGCTATCACCGCACGCAGATGGACTGGCTTACGTGTCTAACGTCACCCTTGAGCCTTGCACCGTACTTTGGCATGACGTTCCTTCGGGTAAAGACGTGATACACACCGAGGAACTCAAAGTGCTTAGGGAATTTGAGTATGAAGGAGAAATTGCCGAAGATATCCTGGTGAACGACTTGGATATTCCCGTAATATGACAAAAATAGGGGAGCAGGTACTATGCCCACTCCCCTATTTTTTACCATTTACTATGCAGCATCTTGAGTGCCAAACGACTTAGCTAAACGGATTAGCTGCTGAAGTTCATCATCCGAAACGCCATCTTTCAGCAAACCAATAACAGTGAACTCTTGACCTTCCGGTAAACGGTGATTCAGTACATTACGTTTCTGCACGAAAAATCCGTACTGCATTACACCGCTGCAATGACCAAGATGAAACAGGATCTCAACTACCCCTCTGAGCACACCTTTTTCGCCTTTGCTTTCATCATCGGTGAACTGAAAAGCTGGATAAATAAACTCACCATCGTATTCCAAGGCCAGTAATTTACCTGTGTCCTTTTTCTTTTTAACGGTTACTTTACTGACACCAAGCAAACTCGCTACCTCAGCAGAATTTAACACCCCACCATTTTCACGCACATTGTCAAAAAAGCGCGCACGGCTACGCACACGATTAAGTAACCTCTTCTTCTCCGGCGTCAGTTCAGCAAGCGCCCGTGCGGGTATCGCCAAAAACAACATATTCATCAGAAACTGATTATCCGGCAACGCTAGCTGACGCTTGATGTTAGCCTTCCCCTTACTGCGAATACCATCAGCCAACTCCTTAATGATATTCTCAAGGCGATCAGCCGCTGCATCAGCGTCGTCGTACTCATGATGAGGTGCCGCTACGTTATTACCGAGTTTGGTCTTCCTATATAAAGTTTGCATAATGCACCCCAAGTTAACGATTGATAGCATAAAGAATATACCTATAATCGTTAACCAATGCAAATTTTATCCATCTGTGCCGTGTGCTATTTCTCCTCTTAGTTTCTTTTCTTTATAAAACCTCAAGGCAAAAATTAGCAGGCGTAATAATACGAGTACGGCCAAAACATCTACGCTGTAATAAGCCAGCTCGACGAGCTCCAGTTACAAGATAATCTGCTTCACCAGCACATGCCATAGCGAGTAAAAACGCATCGTCAGGATCATTCGTTTCCTCTTTAATATATAATTTCTCCAATACCAGAGCACGTTGTAAGTTATTGATCATAGCCCCCACTTTAGCTGGTTGTAAGACAGCTTGGAATTTTGGATAACGACTTGCACGGCGAATTTCATCAAGCTGTAACCGTGAAGTCACCACTTCGAAACGTGCCGCACGCCAAGCTCGATAAATCGTATCTGGTGCACCATGTGGTGAGATCAAAGCACTAAATAGAATATTAGTATCAAGAACAACCCTCATTAGCGCTTACGATCCCAATCCAGAGCCTCATCAACTATTGAAGCAAGCTCCATCTCACTAACATCAGTGTTAGCCACTTTAACTTGTTCTGCTGTCAATTCTAAAATGTGTGACCGTACTGCCTCTTCTATAAAGCGGGATAAGTCTCCTTTTTTTCCACCTCCTTGATTAGCCAGAAACATACGAAGGGATTGGTCAGTGTCAGCAGAGACAGCAACGTTCCAACGAACACTATTCATAATATATTTTCCTTGTTTATGTGTTTATGTGTTTATGTGTTTATGTGTTTATGTGTTTATACACTAATCATACATGAAACGCAAAATCTTACCCACCCGCTAATCTACAACATTCATACTCACCTCTTACACTACATAAATCTCCGTTAATACCCGACAGTAACAGAAAATTGTACTGTTGATAAATTGTGAATTCATTTACAAAACACGATTTTAACAGTTAAAAACCCGTTAATATCTGAAAAAAATAATACGGTTGTTGAATAAATTTTTTTAATAAAAAAATTAACAATGTTCATATAAATTTTTATAAAAATAAGTCATTAAGGTTATTTTCATCACTCTTTAAACAGGGTGATTAGAAAAATAAAATTATCAGTCAACGACATCTGGAATGAAATAATACATATTTAGCTATAATTAGCTTTGGCTCTACGTTCACCCTAGATCCAATTTCAAGCGTTACAACTTGCAATATCAATCTGAAAAAATGCGTTATTATTGGAGAAATTACGATGAAAAAAACAATAAAAAACATATCCTTATTCACAGGAATAATAATTGGGAGTTTAACATTATCTCATGCAGCAATTATTCCACCCGGTACACAACTGGCAACCAACCAGAATATTGTTCGTCATAACGGCTCAGAACCTGCTTCTCTTGACGTGCATAAAGTTGAAAGTGATGTTGAGTTTGATATTATAAACGACTTTTTTAGTGGATTAATTAGTATAGGAAATGATGGTAAGTTTAATCCTAATTTAGCTATCAGTTGGGAAACTAACGATAATAAAACTTGGGTGTTTCATCTAAGAGAAGGAATAAAATGGTCTGACGGTTCACCTATTACCGCTCATGATGTGGTTTTTAGTTGGAGACGTTTAATTGATCCTCAAATGGCGTCCCCGTATGGCAGTTATATTGAGAACATGTATATAGTCAATGCCAAAGATATTCTTGCGGGTAAGAAAAAAGCCGATGAGTTAGGTGTAAAAGCATTGGATAATTTAACGGTAGAAGTAACATTAGAGCAACCGTTATCTTATTTTTTAAATATGCTGGCACACCCAGTTATGGTGCCTATCAGCCAAAAAGCGGTTGAGAAGTATGGTGAAAAATGGACTCAACCAAATGTGTTTGTCAGTAGTGGCCCATTTAAACTCTCTGAATGGATCGTCAATGAGAAGGTAATTGGCGTCAGAAATCCACAATATTGGGATAATGAACACACCGTGATTAATAAAGTTACCTATCTTAACGTCACATCAGAAACAGCAGTGGTAAACCGTTATTTAGCAGGAGAAATAGATATTACCAAGGGTATCCCATCGGTTTTATTTAAATCATTAAAAACCAAATTAGGTAATCAAGTTCATATTTCACCTAAATTAGGTGTTTACTATTACGAATTTAATACCCAAAAAGCCCCTTTTAATGATATTAGAGTCAGACAGGCATTAAATCTGGCTTTAGACAAAGATATCATAACAAATAAAGTCTTAGGGCAAGGCCAAAAGCCAGCCTATAATAATACTCCACCAAACACAGGCGGAATGAACTTAAAACAGCCTGATTATGTATCATGGACACTGGCAAAAAGAATTGAAAAAGCCCGGCAATTATTGAGTGAAGCGGGTTATAACAGAAATAATCCATTGAAATTTAATCTTCTTTACAATACATCAGAGGATCATAAAAGGATTGCTATTGCAGCCACCTCAATGTGGAAGAAAAATCTAGGCGTGGATGCTGTCTTACAGAATCAAGAATGGAAAACAATGTTAGATACCATGCATCAAGGTAATTTTGATTTGGTAAGACACGCATGGATAGCTGATTACGATAATCCTGCTTCGTTTTTAAATAATTATGTCACCAATAGTTCTAATAATACATCATTATATCATAATGATATTTATGATGATCTGATCAGTAAAGCCAAAGCAACAAACGACATAGGATATTTCCAGCAAGCACAAGATATTCTTACAAGAGATGTCCCGGCAATTCCTATTTATTACTATGTTAGTGCCAGATTAGTAAAACCTTATATTGGTGGATATTATATCAGCCCACTCGGCCTTATGTCATCGAAAGATCTTTATGTTATTAAACATGAATAAGACATCGTTGTCATATTAAAATAAAGATTACGGTTGAAAACCGTAATCTTTTTCAGAGGCAGTGACATCTTTAAGAATAAATATGGACTAATCTAACCTATTCATGGATAGCTATCCCAGTTATAGTATGGTACTTAGCAAGTGATACAGTTACTCTTGACCCTAAAAAAAATGCATTAGAGACAATTTTATTTCGTATCGGATTATTTAACGTCTCATCGTGGACACAATATCCCTCCCCGTCGTCAGTTTGTAATATATAATTTACAGTGCCCCAGCTATCTTTACTTATTAACTTAACTAATTTCCCTGTAAGGGTTCCGCTATCTACAGACACTTTTCCACATTCTAGATCGTCCGCAGCAAAAGATTTTGCACATAGTAAAAGTGATATAGCAGAAATAATAACAAATAGATTTATTGGTTTCATTTTTTATCCCATTAAGCACCTGGCTTTTGATAGTTGTAAAATTTGGTTAACTCTTAGGTTGTATCTATGGCTTTCTTTAAATCCTCTCCTTAAGGATAAATATGGACTAATCTAACTAATCTAACCTATTCATGGATAGCTATTCCAGTTATAGTATGCTCATTAGTAAGTGATACAGTTACTCTTGACCCCAAGAAAAATGCACTAGAAATAAGTGTATTTCGTATTGTATCTTCTATATTTCCAACTCGGACACAATATCTATTCCCGTTATCAACTTGTATTACATAATTTGTAGTTGTCCAACTACTCCTATCTATTAATTTAACCAATGTTCCTGTAAGGGTTCCGTAATCTTGAGTGTAATCACCACACACTAGATCGTCCGAAGCAAAAGATTTTGCACATAGTAAAAGTGATATGACAGAAGTAATAACTAGTAGATTTATCTTTTTCATTTTTTATCCTATTAAACATTAACCTCTTCATAATTGTAAAATTTAGCTAATTCTTATCTTTAATTATTTATTACAGTAACATACCTTCCTTTAATTTTATCGAATGTGGGACGTAAATCATCGCACGTTGATTCCAGATAATCATCATAACTATTGGTTGTATCTATAAAGCTTTCTTTAGAATCCCTCCTTAACCTATATCTACCATTCACATATTCCCAATCTTGTGCCTGTAATGAGTAAACTCCTCTTATTTGAGCTAGTCTTGATAAATCTGCTGAAATTCCATTTAATACACTTCCATCATCTTCCTCTACATATCTCCTCATATTTCTGTTCAACCTGGAAAGCAATGCGAAATTTTCATTACCAACAACAACTGCTGCGTTACTCTCAAATTCTGAACCTGGATCATCTGAACGATTATTTGGCCCAATGAAGAGGTTGCCTGGTAACCATGCATAAAATTGCTCGAATGTACTAAAACCTGGAGTAAATCTATCACTACCACCTCTTATCCATCCACTACCTTGAGCCAAACCTAAATTTGATGCATCAATAATATCGCTACCTAGCTGATTACAATCAATACCACCACGACTAGCATAAAACCCTAAATTATTTGAGTATACCGAGAGAAAGCTACTTATATTACGTAGCCGGTTGTTTTCAACAACACGATTATAGAAACTCCTTAATCGATTAAATGGGATTATGTGATGACGGGACACAGAAACAGTAAATTCATGTCCCGTACCTTGCCGTGTTAAGTCTTGATTATAATTCTGAATCGGTGAATAAGGCATCGAAGGTCTTGCTCCAATAACTAACTCATATGAACCTGGAGGTAATTTATCAGGCTGTGAAAAGCATACAGCTGGAGATAAACACAGTATAAATATAGCTAATTTATGTGTTATCATAATTAAGAACTCCTTAATTAAGGTGATTTTTCTAAGAATTCATTAGCAATGAAATTTCAGTTTTGCTATTACTCCAGATACCGTATAAAAACACTTAATTACTAAGCAAACAATCGGAGTAAATTCTTACTTCCCTTTCTTAATTAAATATTTTATAAATATTGATAAATTATATTCATAATACATATTCCTAAGTTTCATTATCTAATGAATACTTTGAATAACCATATATACCCAATAGATTTCAAGAGGGATCGCGACGGCAAGGGAGCGAATCCCCGGGAGCATAGGGAACTATGTGACCGGGGTGAGAGAGTGCAGCCAACAAAGAGGCAACTTGAAAGATGACGGATATAGAATACAATTAACATATTGATATTTGATGTTAAAAGAAATATCGAAAGCATATTTTATATTCCGAAAACAGAAAATCACATCCAGCTTTTCAAAACGAGTAAAGTATCAAGTGAAATAGTGAGAGGATTGTAATATGGGCATTATTAAATCACACGTTAGCCCCTGGAGAATCTAGAGGTACTTGATATCTCGAAGATTGGCGAGGTTATATAATGTCAGTCACAAGGCTACAAGTTACAGATTTATATTTCATTTTACCTGACACTAAGATTATTGTTGGAGTTGGAGAAAATAGCGCGGCCAAAAATAGACATGTTATAAGACCTTGATTTATAATAATTTTTTATAAGATTAAAATGCTGCAATATAACCACTATCGGTGACCATCCAAACGATCACCGAATGCAATAATAAAACGATTGATTGTCAATAAAATACCGTTATTTCCTATTTCTATAAAACTACCTATCCAATACTACACTGGAACAACCATAGGATTAGCAAGTAATTTCCGTAAATTACGCATTTCCCTTCCCTGATTAATCGCGATAGCACCGACTAAAACTTCATTTTCTGTACCAAATAAAATGGCCTTATCTGATTGCAAATCACCCTGAACATGCCACTCTTCTGCCTGCATGTTGCCAACCATCTGGATGTTAATGCCCCACTGATCGGTCCAAAACCACGGAGCGCCCGGCTGCGGGGGTGCCAACCCCATCATGGCATGTGCGGCGATAGTCGCCTGACGGTTAGCATTTTCCCAAGTTTCACGGCGCTGTAGATCACCTGTCAGCGGTTCTCTCTGAAGGCAAACATCCCCGGCAGCAAAAATATCCGGTTCAGAAGTCTGGCAACGGCTGTCAATGACGATACCGCCATTAGTCACCAAACCGGCATCAGCAGCAAGCTGATCCCTGAATTCAGCGCCGATACCATAAATAATAATATCCCCGATCACCTTTTCACCGGTGTTCAATATAAGTACTAATTCACTCCCTTGTTTTTGGGCAGAAACAATATTGGTATCAAGGAGAAATTGTACCCCTTTTTCCTGATGACGATTCAAAAGATAATCCTGCAATAATGGAGGAGCACAACGCCCCATGATGTTATCCGCCTGCTCGATAACCGTCACGTTTGCCCCCAATTCACAAGAGGTTGCCGCCAGTTCCAAGCCAATCACTCCACCACCAACAATCAAAATCCGTTTGTCTTTTTTCACCGCCTGGCGTAAACGTTGCGCATCATCCAGCGTCCTCAAGGTATAAATATTTTCACCCAGCTGATCGAGCAGCGGAAATCGTCTGGCTCTTGCCCCCATAGTGAGCAGAAGTTTGTCATACCTGAGCTTGCCGCCATTTTCTAAAACAACACAATGTTTCGATGGCATAATCTGGCTGACCGACTGGCCTATGCGCAGATCTATCTGGTTTTTCAGATAAAAATCTTCGGAGAACAGGTATTTTGGTGCCTCCTCTGGGTTGATTAAATACTCTTTTGATAAAATTGGCCGCTCGTAAGGCGCATGATATTCCTTGCCAATTAAAATAATATCGCCATCAAACTGCTGCTGCCTTAAGGTTGCGGCAGCCATAGCTCCCGCTTGCCCTGCTCCAACGATAATAAAAGTCTGATTCCGCATATTATGCTCCTATCTGAGTGACAGGTTGAGCACTGACCATTGCCATCCCTGCTAGCCACTCCTTGATAGGCTGGTAATAATGCCGTTGTGCTTTATATTCGCCATAAACAGAAAGCGCCGCAAAAGCCGCAATCCAACAGCGAATTTCCTGTCCACCTTTCCCGCCCTGAATGGCGATTCCTCCCTCGGTTAACGAAGCAAGACGCTGAATATCGCCACTACAAAAAATACGCAATAACTCGTCATCCCACTGTGGATTCAACGGAGCAACGATATTTTCGCCACGAGCCAACGATTTTCCAACCTCAATGACCCGAGTTTGCCGTTTTTGACGCACTTCTTTTGTCGGATTTCTCCCGGCAATCAAGCCTTCTTCAACTTCCGGCGGAACCTGTCCCATCTGTGGTATCGGCGGATCATGTGATAAACCGCCAGAACCTAACAGCAATACCCGCTGATCTGTGGTGAATAGGAATTGACCCACTGCACGACCTAACGCAACAGCACGACGGCATGTCGGCAATGGTTTAGCTGCACAGTTAATAAATATGGGGATAGTTGGATAACGCTGTAAACCCTGACAAAGCAGCATCAATGGTTGAGTAAAGCCGTGATCGACCTGCATACGCCAAGAGTGAGCCACATCAATCCCTGAATCATATAAGGCAGAAATTAAATCCTTCGCGGTGTTTTCAGGAACATTGAGGGGCCCTTTACCAATATCCCAATCCCCCACGGCATTCGCTCTCACGCCAACGCAAAATGCCGGCATGAGATCATAAAAAAAACCATTAAAATGGTCAGGAGCGAAAATCACTATCAATTGTGGATCGTAAGCCTTTATCTGTTCAGCCAATTGGTGAAAAACCTGCCGAACATGCTTTTCTGTCGCTTCGGGCGGAGAACCAAAACCCATCAAAGGTGTGTGTGAAGTGCAAATCAATTTAACGGTCATCTGAACTCTCCTTTTTGTTCGGAGACATCACGCCCGCTGTCGTTTGGCGAATGCCACGAATACTTAATCCAGCATCAGCCGTTATCATCACCCCCGTTAACGTACGATTATTGGCACGAGAAGCCAACATAACATACGGACCGGTGAAATCTTTTGGCTGCGGTATGAATTGCAAAGGTAAAATTGCATTGAAACTTTCTAATGACAGGTTATCTGTAATACATCTATCTTGCTGAGATAGTGAAGCCGCCCCACGAAGATCACTTGGCATCCCACAAGGCGCAACACCATTAACCCTGATAACTGGCGCTAATTCATAAGCTAACTGGCGGATCATGCCGACCGCACCGTGCTTGCTGGCGGTATACAACACCCCTCCACCACCAGTAAACCATGACGAGTTTGACAACGTAAAAATCATGCTGCCTTCTGATGCGGTTAGCGCCGGTAACGCAGCTTTAGCCCCTAGAATATACCCTTTCAGGTTAACACCCATCAGCTCATCAAATCCTTTATCAATCTGCTCTGGTGAGGCGTCAAGCATGCTAATTTTGTGATCCCATATCCCGGCATTACCAACAAAGCAGTCTAGTTTGCCAAAACGCCGAACAGTTTCAGTCACTGCTCGTTCATTGTCCTCAAAAGAGGCAACATCACCGTGAATAACACAGATATCGTTACCAAAACAGTGTGCCAAAGCTGCCGCTTTTTCTGCCGATAACTCCAAAACGCCCACTTTGGCACCTTCAGCAATAAAACGCTCTATTAAAGCCAAACCTAAACCGGAGCCACCGCCTGTTAATAAAATGACTTGATCTTTGATCCAACTCATTATCGCTCCTCCGATACAGTGATATAAATGTTTCCGTCTTTAACAACAACAGGATAGGTCTTCAATGGATCTGTAGCAGGAAGGCAGAGTGCCTTCCCGGTTCTAAGACAAAAACTGGCCGTATGCAGTGGACACTCAACTGTCGCATTGTCTTCCAAATACCCTTCGGATATAGAGGCATTACCATGACTGCACCGGTCATCAACAGCAAAGAATTCGCCATCACAGTGAAACAGCGCAATATCCGGTGTGTATTCAACCTTGCGCGCTCCTCCGTCGGGTAATTCTTCAACAGTACATACGAATAATTGACTCATCAGAATAAGACACTCAAGTTATGGAAAGTTAAGACTGCCTGATCCAAGGTAATTTCACGTTTGCAAATCAGCCAGCTATCCGTTTTCGGATGACGGCGAACACAATCCAGCCGCTTACCCACATAAAAAGCTTCATCTCGCTCTTTTTGTGAACGGTACAGCAAATAATTGGACTGAACATGAAATTGGTCAGGCAAATCCGTTTCAGTAATCACTAAGTTTGTCAGTAGATGACGTGTACGGGATGGGGGTTCCTCTGCCCATGCCATACCGGTCTCCAACCGAGCTATCCGGCGTTCAAGCTGAAATTTATTATCATTGAACAACCAAGTGGTTGGCGGCTGGATACTCTTACGGCGATCGCGGGTTTGGGCATTGACAACGGTGCGCATGGTATAGCTGAGATCTTCTGCTAACAACTCAAGCCAATCACGAAATCTCCACTCATCTAGTAATGTAATTTCGTAATACAAGAACTGGCTTATTTCATAGTACAGTTCCAGCGATACCCTTTTTTCCTGATTGACAATTAACTCTTTCATTTGACCAACTCCTGCTGATAAACCCGGCTTTTTTCCTCTATCTCATCCCAGGTTTCACTGGTGAGTAAGTCAGCCCAACGCTGATACATGCCACGGGCAACGGTTTCGGAAAAAACATAATTGGTCACACCCGGAATTCCATCATCCCGCACTCTTTCTTGTCCCAATCTCATTTCCATACACAAGGTGCTGTTACGGGCTTTGTAACCTCTAAGTACCTTCTGAATTTCCACCCAATTTTCTGAATCATCCTGTTCGAGAAAACCTGCCGGACCAAATGCACGGGTGGTACTGTTCTCAAAAGCGGCTTTTACTTCCGGCGAAGCGGCTTTATCTGCAATGCAGAACGCCCAAACTTCCACCTGATCAGGTCCACGTGGATGCCACACCCGCATGGTTGCAGTACCATTAAGCCAGGAAAGTGTCGGGAAAATATTGTTGTGACCGGCAAGACGCAGTGCCCTGACTTTTCCCAGCCGCTGCTCTGCCTCGGCATAGGTTTCACGGTAGTAACGGGCAACGGCACCATCAACCCAAACGTTGGCATCAGGTTTTTCGGTCAAGAAAAATCCACAACCGTGACCATTTTGAGCAAATTGCACGGAATCTTTTGCCGTTTCCCAAACTGGCCGAGAAGTCTGACCAGAACCTAATGCTTTGTTACTGTCGCCCTCTTTTACACCTAAAACCTGTACAGCGGAGGCATGGCTGAATAAAGCATGGTATTGATCACCAGCAAACTGTTCAGCGGGTAATTTCCAGTTACAATTGATCACCCACTTTTGCACCCCACCAATAACCTCAGTTCCTCCTTCACGGCGATCAAGTACACCATCAAGATACCAAGCCATATCACCGAGATAATCAATCAGAGAGGGAGCCGTCGTATCCCAGTTACCAAAAATCAATCCCTTATAACTTTCTACACACGGCACTTCCTGAAGTCCCCATTGCTCTTTGCAAAGCCCATGTGGATAGGCACACGCTTCCAACGGGACGTCGATTAATTGCCCATCTACACCATATGACCAACCATGATAAGGGCAAGTAAATGCACGGGTATTACCGCTATCCGCGTAACAAACCCGCATAGAACGATGGCGACATTGATTTAGGAAAGCTTTAACGGAACCATTTTTTTGGCGGACAACAACAACACTGTCCTCTCCCATATAAGTATTGAAAAAATCACCCGGATTGGGGATTTGGCTCTGATGAGCTAGAAACAGCCAACAACGGCCAAATATTCTTTCGAGTTCTAACTGATAGAGCTCGGGATCGATATAAATCTGAGGAGTTACGCGACCGGCTCGGGCATCAATCAGGCGGTAAATATCTGAATCTTTGCTCAATGTCATATTATTCAGTCCTCAAGTAAAAGAAAAGTTGACTTTTTGCCAACATGCAAAATGAATGCTATTAATAGATTAATATTTTGTGAAATACATTGTTTGTTTAAATTAAGACTTTTTTTCGATATGTGAGGAAACAACGATGGAATTAAGACACTTACGCTATTTTATTGCGGTGGCAGAAGAATTAAACTTTACTAAGGCCGCAAAAAAATTGCACACTGCACAACCTTCATTAAGTCAACAAATAAAAGATTTAGAAGATTATATTGGTTCGACACTATTAGAGAGAAATAAACGCAGAGTCTCGCTAACCAAAGCCGGAGAAGTTTTTTTCCAACAAGCCCGGCTTATTCTTGACAATGCAGAGAAAGCAAAAAAAATGGCCCGCAGAGCGGCACAAGAACAAATTGTGCTAACTATCGGATTTGTCCCATCAGCAGAGGTTAAAGTCTTACCTGAAGTCATCCCAGTATTTCGCTTGGCTCATCCTGGCGCAAAAATAGAACTTATTAGTTTATTTAATCCAGGACAAGAAGAGAAATTATTACAAGGTGATATTGATGTCGCTTTCATGCGCCCGCCAATAAAGAGTGATTATATTGATTTTAAAGTCATTCTTAATGAACCGCTGGTGGTTCTGATGCCTGCTAATCACAGGCTAAGATATTGTGAAAAAATTTCAGTCGACGACCTACACGGAGAAAATTTTATTACTCCTGATCCAACACAATCTGGCGTATTACAACAGATTATAGAAAATTATTTTGCTGAACATAATGTTGTACCTAATATTATTCAAACAGCTAATAATATGCTATTAATTTTAAACATGGTTAGTCTAAATTTAGGGTGTGCAATAGTACCATTCTATATTACCAGCATCATGACAGATGCCGTTATTTGCCGACCATTATCAGGATACTCTCCCACAATAGAGTTAATAATGGCATGGCGAAAAGACAACACATCAGAATTATTATCGCACTTAATAGATGTTGTTGAAAATAAATATCTGCAAGAATAAAAATAAGCACCATCGTTTTTGCCTTTCAGACTAGACATATTAAGTATTAGTGAATATTACTTGCTGTCGTTATATTAATAACGTATTAATTTAAAATAAATAAGGAAGGTATCATGATGTCAATATCAGCGAATCCTCAACATAAACCTATACAGCCCGCATTACGTTCGCTTTGGTCTGCCATTGCCAGCGGTGAAATCCATCTACATTATCTCGATGTAAAAGGGATAAAAACGCGTGTACTTGAAGCGGGTAACGGACCTACTCTGATTTTCCTACATGGTATTGCAGGTCATTTAGAAGCTTATATGCGCAACATACTGCCCCATGCTGCCCATTTTCGTGTACTGGCAATTGATATGCTAGGGCATGGCTTCACGGATAAACCTGTCCGTTCCTATGAGATTATCGATTATGTGGAACACCTACGGGATCTTATTGAGACATTAAATCTGAAAAAAATTCACCTTTCTGGCGAGTCGCTAGGCGGATGGGTTGCAGCCCGGTTTGCGGCAAAATATCCGCAATATATTCACCGTCTGGTGTTGAACACCGCTGGTGGCATGATTGCTGATCCAAATGTAATGGAACGCCTGCGCACACTGAGCTTAAATGCAGTGAAAAACCCAGATCGGGAAGCTACCCGCAAACGTCTTGAATTCCTGATGGAAGATCCTGCAATGGTGACAGAAGACTTGGTTGAAGCCCGTTTTGCCATTTATCGTCAACCGGGTATGTTGTCCGCAATGGAAAACATCATGTGCCTGCAAGATATGGATACCCGCTTACGTAACCTTTTAACCGAAGATGAACTGGCAAAGATCCAGGCTGAAACCCTAGTGCTATGGACTACACACGATCCGACTGCTGCGGTTTCAGTAGGCCAGCGTCTTGCCAGGCTTATCAAAAATAGCCGTTTTGTCGTGATGGAAAAATGCGGTCACTGGCCTCAATATGAAGACCCGGACACATTTAACCGGCTCCATATCGATTTTTTACTCAACGGCAACAAATAATGTCCCTTTCAGACGAGTGATATTCCAATTGGAATGTCACTTCTATGGTTTGAGCAGGAGCAACAACAGATGAATAACGTCATAACCCATCTTGGTAAAAAATTGTTTCAATCATGGCAGAGTCATCAAGCCATCGATCCTATCTCTGATGAATATCCAGAATTAACGTTACACGACGCCTATCTCATCCAGCAAAAAGTTATTGCTTACCGGTTGGAAGCAACAGGAGAGCGAATTGTCGGTAAAAAAATCGGGATCACTAGCCAAGCAGTTATGGATATATTGGACGTCGATCAACCCGATTTTGGCATTCTCACCTCAGATATGCATTACAAAAACAATGCCACTGTACCCATTGAGCAATTAATTGCGCCGAAAGCTGAAGGCGAAATTGGTTTTATCCTGAAACACAACCTGTGTGGACCCGGTATTACAGCAGGAGATGTACTCAGAGCAACAGATTATGTCGTGCCCTGTATCGAAATTGTCGATTCCCGTATCCGTGACTGGAAAATAAAAATCACCGATACTGTTGCTGATAATGCTTCATCAGGGTTATTTGTCATTGGCAATGGCACCCGTCTGCCCTCAGAAATTGATTTAGCTGCCGTGACAATAACGCTGGAGAAAAACGGTAAACTGGTTGACACTGGCATTGGTGCCGCTGCACTAGGGCATCCAGCCAACGCGGTTGCCTGGCTAGCGAATATGCTAGGAACACTGAATATGGCGTTACTCCGTGGAGAAATCATTCTCTCTGGCTCCCTCACCACCATGGTGCCAGTTAATACGGGTGATCAGTTGAAAATTAACTTACTCGGTGTGGGATCTGCCAAGGTCAGTTTTGCTTGAAAAATTAGCCTTAGTTTATTAATAGGAGTCATAAAAAGCCCCCACCGTAACGTTGTTACACCAAGTGAAAGGCTCTCTTTAATAGTCGGTAAAGCTACATTAACTATGGACGAATCCAGAATGACGAGTATGTAACTTATATTAGCTGCGAGCAGAACATTACGCTTGTTACGCTTCATGTTGTCCATAAGCATTCCCCGATTAATTACATTCCACTAGGAGTATTGATATTCAGCGCAATATCGGTACGGTAATGCATCCCTTCAAAATGGACTTGCTTGACCGTTTCATACAACTTTTCTCTAGCCTAAATAACTTTTCAAAATAGTAGAACACTTGGAGGGAACTCAGTCCAATTTTTGCAATCTGATCAATTGTAGATAATCCCAAACCACTAAACGGACTGAGTTATGCCTATCATAGCACCTATACCCC
>NZ_CAWPHH010000043.1:0-31989 GCF_963887965.1 Photorhabdus sp. RW14-46
GCCGTTTCAGGCTGCGTTAAAAAATATTTAAATAATCCGTCATGGTGAGGCCGTTTTTCTTTCTTTGCCACAATCTGTTTCTCTGTCTTATTAGTTAGTCATTACCATTTATAGTATTTCTACCAAGCTACAAAAAACATCTTCCCATATTTTCTCAGGAAAATCTTTACCGAATGCATTAATAGAAGAGCCTAAAGAATCAAATATCAGAAAAGGAAAAACGAGAAAATATTATATTTACAACAACCATTCAATGAAAGCCATTTATTTAAATGAGTTTTTAACTTGTATTCGAATAATAATAATCCCGTTATCAAAATATCGATTATTTATATTTCTGTTAATCTTGGATGTTCAGATCGCAAAAATTTGACTGAATCCCTTCCAGATGATCACTTATTTTTAATAAATCATTTAGGGCAGCCAATAATTAATATAAAAATTAATTTTATTTCGTAAATAAATAATTTAAAATTAAATTAGTCTATACCTTATGGATTTCAAGATGGAAAAATAACAACACCGCAATGACCTTGCGGTGCCGTATTATCAACCTGTCAGTTATTCATCGATTTTCGGTAATGGCCCCAGTTTCACACCTTCTGGGTAATATTTCCAGCCATCACGAATACGGATATTTTCATCCCAAGGCAGTTTATATTCACCGTTTGCCAAATCGCGCACCCAAGTCAGATAATTAGCTCTCTCTCCGCCCGGCTTACCGACATAACCTCGGCAACCGAGATTAAAAATACTGTTCTCTAGCGCCCAATTCTCACGAGCCTTATCCGCCAGACGCGGGAACAGTTCGGCGGTAACAATTTCCCACGGATTACGCTGCCCTTGCTGGATAATATTACCGTCGTAATTACAAATTGTACCTTCACCGAAATAATAAAAAACCTCATCATAGCCTGCCAGATTAACCGATACGGTATACATTAAGTTCTGCCAGGCATTAGTACGATTCGTCCAAATCCATTGATCGTTAACTTGGGTAGAATAACCAGAAATGCGAATAAAAACGTTACAACCTTTATAGGCGGCTTCGCGTGCCAATTCAGGAAACATACCATCATGACAAATACACACCGCCAATTTTGCACCTTTTGGCCCCTCACAGACCGGCATACCCAGATTGCCCGGCATCCAGGGTTCAATCGGCACCCAAGGCTGCAATTTACGGTAATGCAATACAATTTCACCATTGCTGTTAATAATAATCGCGGTGTTATAAGGTATCTGTGACGGATCTTCATTACGTTCCATTATTGAAAACACACCCCAAACATCATTACGAATACAAGCTCGACGAAAACAGTCAATTTCTGGACTGTCCAACGATAATAACATTTCATCATAGGTCCAGATCTTGGTATTTAATCCCTGAGCAGAATATTCAGGAAATACAATAAAATCCAAGTCAGGATAACCGGCTTTAGTTGAATCCATTGTTTTACAAATCTGCTGCACTTGAACCTGAATATCTTCAGGTCCCCTAATAATAGGAACAGGATATTGAATAGCCGCAATTAATAACGCTTCATCCCACGCACTGACACTTCCGGTACTGCCCATAAAGACCTCTGAATGAATAGTAATTATTAAGATTGAATAGCAGGTTTTATCGTTATATGGACAAATAGACTACAACCTCATCTTTGTCCGTTGTTAAGCGATTTCACTATGCATAATAGCGTCTCTTTGGTTCACAAAAATGCGATCTGTAACATTAAATAAAAAAATTAATAACTTTGTAGTAAAGAATACTGTTATTAACATTATGGTTAATTTGCTCTAAATAACTTTGCAAATAGTCGAGCACTTTGAAGGAACTCAATTCGGTTTGAGCAATATGAGGAGTTATAAAAAATCCCAAACGATCTGTTTGGCCTTTGCAGCATGTTGACCATCAGCAATCAGTTGATAGAGGACTTAGATTTACTGTATTTGAGTGTAAAAGCTAATAATGTAAGTTCGTAAAAGCTAGTAATTCAATATCGTAATAGCTAATATTGTATTCCCGTATTAGCTAATACTTGAACATCTGCTGGAAGAAAGACATGGCAAAAACTGGAAACGAAAGGTTGGCAGAAGCGCTGAGAGCTGCAAGCGATGCGGCCGTGGGCAACGTGCTGAGTTCTAAGTCAATCACTGATAAACAACGCACACTTCTGATCAATAAAGGCTATTTCAAGCAAATCATCAGGGGATGGTATCTCCTGGATGCAGATCTCACCACTGAAAAAGCGGGTGATTCAGTACTTTGGTATGAATCCATCTGGTCTTTCGTTGGGCAGTACGTCGAAAGTATCTTCGGAGATGATTACTGGCTAAGTCCTGAATCCTCTCTTGATTTACATACAGCAAACAATGCCTTACCAAACCAGATAATCGTCTACACCTCAGACACGACGCCTCGCACACTTAATCTACCTAACAACATGAGTATGGTGATCATCAAGGGAAGGGTTCCCTGTAAGACTGTCAAAGTAAACGGTATAAATGTTCATTCGTTAGAAAGCGCACTCGTTGAAACTGGCCCACAAACTTTCAGAGCCAACCCTATAAGCATTCAGCTAGCACTCAGGAATGCTGATCTGAGTCTGCTTTCAGAAGCAGTACTGACAACCAAGAATGTTGCTTCAGGGAACAGATTAATTGGCGCCTACCAGCAGCTAAAGATGAGGGCCGAAAGCCGGAAACTACAAACCATCATGGAAGGAGCCGGTTTTGAAGGTATTAAGCAGGTTAACCCATTTGGCCATATTCCGATGATAGTAGGCGGTAGTCGGGGAGAATCCCCAAGCGCAGTTCGTGTGAGGCTCTTGTGGCAGGAGATGAGACAAGAAGTCGTCGAGGTATTTGATGACTTTCCACCACCTTTTGACTTCTTTGAGCGCTCAATCGAAAAAACACACGCCATGATGAGCAGCTTCTACATAAGCGATGCCTACAACTCACTATCCATCGAGGGTTACAAGGTTACGCCAGAATTAATCGAGCGTCTGTCTAAAGGTGACTGGTCGCCGAATACCATCCAAAGGGACAAGGAGCAGAAGGATGCAATGGCTGCCAGAGGCTATTACGATGCCTTCAACAAGGTGAAAGAGCTACTGCGTGAAGCACATGAAGATAAGGAAGGCTTGGACATCCACTACCTGATTGACGTTGGCTTGACTGACTGGTTCACTGCGTTGTTCAATCCCTGTGTAGATGCCGGAATTATCGACAGACTGGATTTGGCGGGATTTCGCAAAGGACCAATCTATATCCGCACTTCAATGCATGTACCGCCCTCCAGCGAGCAATTGATGGACTGTATGGAAGCACTGAAAGAGTTGATCGCTACTGAGAAACACTTTGTGGTAAAGGCTATCTTGGGACATCTTTTTCTGGATTATATTCATCCGTTCCCCGATGGTAATGGCCGCACTGCCAGATTCTTAATGAATTTCTTGCTGGTAATCGGAGGATACCCCTGGACGGTGATTAAACTCAAAAATAGAACTCAGTATCTATCAGCGTTAGAATCAGCCTCGGTAGGAAAGAATGTGAAGCCATTTGCAGAGTTCGTGCAGCAATCTATGCAGGAGGTAGAACACAATATGAAGTGAATATTGACCTGAATCCTAAAATCGGGGCTAACAGGCCCCTTAGAGGCCAGCAAAAATAAATTCCTACTCCGGGCCAGAAAGTTAAGAAAGAGGCGCGCTATGATATATCAAAGTAAAATTTTTATGAGCAACCAAACTCAGAATGTGAGGTTACCCGCAGATCTCCATTTCCCTGATAATGTTAAAGAAGTTATTGCCAGGTCAAAAAGCAAGGAACAGATTATTGCTCCTGCACAGAACACATGGGATAGTTTTTTTCTGTCTGATCAATCTGTGACTGACGATTTTTTACCTGAACGTCCTGATCAAGTAACAAATAAAAGAGAATCTTTCGATGATTAAGTATCTGCTCGATACTAATATCGTGATTTTCGCGATAAAAAAACGCCCTGAATCTATTCTGCCTAAATTCAATAAGAATACAGATCACATGGCTATTTCTAAGATCACATTAGCAGAATTGATTTTTGGGCTGAAGAAAGTGGAAATCCTGAGAGAAATTTGGCAGCTATAGAAGATTTTGTTTCTCGATTAACGATTCTTCCTTATGACGAACAAGCCGCATTTCACTATGGAAATATTCGTGCATCGCTAGAAAAAATCGGAAAACGGATCGGAGATAACGATCTGCATATTGCAAGACATGCAAGAAGCAAGGGGTTGATAGTTGTTACCAATAACACGAAGGAATTCAATAGAGTTGATGGATTGAGAGTGGAAAATTGGACACTAGACTGACAGCACTAAGCAAAATCTGCCCCTGTGTTAGCCGGGGCAAGATTTTATGAGAGTTTGTTATTACTTAATTTTTAACGATTAACTTTTGCAACAGTAATTAAATAACATTTTAAACTTACATTGTTTTTAACATATACCCTATGGATTTCAAGATGCATCGCGACGGCAAGGGAGTGAATCCCCGGGAGCATAGATAACTATGTGACCGGGGTGAGCAAGTGCAGCCTTGAATTTAATATTTAAAACGAAATTCAGTTAATACAATATTTTTTGTAGAAATTTCTAATTTCTAAAGTTACATGCGGAGATATATCAAACCCAGAAAGAATCCGATCAAAAACAGAATCACCACATGGTTCATGGATTTTAATATCACCAGCAGCCATATGCTGTTCAACGGTTACTGAGCCAAAAATATCAGCGCGACCATAGAAAACAAAACTCGGATGTCTAATAAAAGGATGATCGCCACAATTCAATATACACGTTCGATCATACGGTATGTCCAGTTTTAAAGAGCTAATATTTACAGCCAAAAAACATGTCTTCGTTTTTTTAGGGTAAAAAACTGGATCACAGCAGATAATATATAAGTGATCTGTATATCCAGATGGGATAAGTAAACTTCCTTTCCTTAAAATCCCACCCGGCATCACCGCAATCCTTGAAGAAAACAGTCCAGTTGTTGCCTTTCTATTAACTCTTGCGCCAATTTCTCAGCAACTTCTGGTGATTTACCGACAGCAATAAAAACAGAACTTGGTGAAATAGGATAAGAACTGCCGCCTGGATCTTGCCACTCAGTACAATGTTTATGGGTATACTCCACAATATCAAAGCGGCTCATATGACCGAATTGTTCCCAAATGGCATCCAGAACTTCTAATTCAGCATCAGAAAGAGATTCAAAATCATCCCTTGTTATACCTTTCCGTTTGAGTGAAATTTCATAATTCTTTTCACTTTTAATCCATGCCCCCCACCCAAATTCATCACTGGCGTAATCTCCAGTAATTAAATTTAAGGTTTGCGATAAAACTGGCCCTCTCGGCATAGATACCATTCGATCGCCAGTGATAGGATAGCCATAGTCATTCATAGATACCCTATCTGCCAGATAAAGCAACTTCATAAGCTTCAGATATGCCATGCGCCCGCCGCGCTTATACAGCAAGTAGGCAGCCATTTGGGCTACTTTTTCTTCGCAAAACATAGAAACCTCCAAGACTTTTTCGAAATACCAAACTGGCAATCTACACATATAGTGTACCTCTAAATGCGCAACCCTGACAAGGTTAACTCTAATAAAGTCAATGAGTTAGAAACTATATGCCTGATATATAAAGAATTAAAGATTCTTTATCTTTAGGCTAAAAAATGTATAGCAACCAACACAACCCAAAATGTTGCTGTATGATCATTGTTGATCTTCGGTATATATCCTGGCTGAAATAATTGCCCCACCAATCTCACGGGTTCCGTATAATATAGGAACGGGAGAAACACCGAATGAATTATTTAAGGGAATACAAATGTGTTTACTTCCAGGTTAACAATGTTGCACTTATTATGTGAATCTACCGAGAATTAGTAAAAGCATTAACAAATAAAACTCAGAAATAATTCCTGAATAAAAATCCCCAAAATGGCCCACTTTTCTGTGAGCCACCTTATTAAAACTTTTTTACTGATTTATAAAGAGCTGATTAAGCAAATTTCCCCTTACCAATCGTCACATCAGTCCACGCCGTTGCGATAGCCGTTTTCGCCTGACTGTCCAGACCCGCAATAAAACCATTATCACCCACTGCCGGAGCAAAACCGCTCATTGCCTGGATCAAAGAATCCACGGCATTGTCTGACAATGCCGTAAATTCGCGTTCCCCTGACGCGTTCTTATCACGCATCCGAGTCACCAATTTGGCACGATTGCCATTAAAGTAATCATTAAAGATGACAGAACCCTCCGATTCAAATCTCCCTTGAGCCGTGTTGTCCTGAGTATGGCGCTTCACTGACAGCACCAGATCATACCCACTACGCTGCAACCACAAATTTTGCCAGTCAACACCGTTAAACAAGATCATATCTTCTGCGTTAATATCGCTCACTCGGTTATCAATCACTTCTTCGCTGACCACAAAGCTATCCACACCTGCACCGCCCCGGAAATGGTTCTGATACCCACCTAATACCAGCAAATCCTGACCTTCACCGCCATCAAGCTGGCTGAACTTCGAAATCGCCGCGGCTATCAGATGATCATCACCTTCTCCACCATTGATCACCGCATGGTAGCCCATCAGCTTAATCGCATCATTGCCGCAATAACCATCAAGCCGGTTGTCATTGCCAAATACTCTGGCAAAGTCGTCGCCTCCACCCAATTCGGCTTGATTATTATTACCAATGATCACCGCATAATCCTGACCTTCCCCAGTATCCATCCGGTTATAGTTGCCAGCGGTGACAACGTAATCTTGTCCGTTACCAGCATCAATAAAACCGCCTTCACCAAAGACAAATGTCTGGTCATTGCCTTCCCCCATAAACACGTGGTTAATCCGCCCAGCCACCACTGCGGTATCATCCCCCTTACCGCCAAACATCCAGTTTTCACGCCCCATCAGGATGCCCAAGTCATTGCCTTCACCACCTGAAAAAATATTGGAAGTCCCTAGCGAGTAATAAACATCATCACCGCGGCCACCCCAGAAGTTATTGTTATCGCCCAGATAGGTACCAAGATCTTTACCGTCGCCTCCCCAGTTGAAGTTATAGTTCCCCAACGATACGTGGATATCGCCATCCCCTTGCAGATGGCCGCTGTTACGCAGGAAATCAAACGTTTTTTCCTCCATATTAAGCAGATCGGTCGTCAGATTTTCTTTCAGGTTAGCCACTAACGATTTCATCTCCCGCTGCTTCTCTTCGCTGAACATCGTTGCAAACAGATTAGGTAAGTTCAGCGAATTAAAACCAAATGCAGGCTTGGGTTTATTATTGGTCTGAACATTTTCTCCATTGATATTCACCGAAGATCCTGGTTCCTGACGCTCATCGGGCGCTTTCTGTTTCAGGCCATGACTCTCCGCAAATGACCTGACGCCCTCCTCGCCCATATCAATACCCGCCTTCAGGCTATCAAGTAACATTTCTGGATTGGTGAACGCTTGCAGTTGATCACCGCTAAACTCCCCAATCACTTCCAACATCTCTTGTAGAATCGCCTCACTATCAACCGATTCGCCTGTGCGAGAAATAATTTTCCCCTCTGCGGTGTAGTTCACGCCAAAAATATCCGCTAAGGTGGTATCTGCATTTACACTCGCTAAGCGGCCAATCAGTTTATTCTTAAGCTGACGCGGCAAATCCTGTGGATTATAAGTAAAGGTGGTCTTCGCCATGCCAGTTGCTGAATATTGTTGTGTCATCAGGCCAAACAGCGAACCCAGATTGGTATCCAGAATCGACTGGATATGGTCACCGAACATCAGGTTCCAGTTACCGGTTGTCACCTGAATATCCGCGCCACGCCCGCCTACAGCAAAGTTGAAGGCCAGCTTCTGATTAGCCTGACGAAACTTATCCATGCGACTTATTTTGCCCATATCAGCGCCGTTGCCATGTTCCCCTAGCCACTGATTAAACTTCTTGTTCAAGGTTAATTCAGCATCATATTTCAAACCACGGCTGCTACGTTCAGGTTGCGAATCCAGCTCAACCAACGTGTTGTAATCCACATTGCTGGTTTGGTCTAAGCCAGAGAGATCCTGTACGAACTTCTTCGCACCGGCAATGGTCCATTGCTGATCTTGTGCCGCTAACCAATCCTGATCCTCACTGGCACCCGCGACACCTTGCAATACATCGGCAATACGCGCCACACCATCAAACGGATTAATCAATGGCGGCGTTGGAATGGATTTATCCATCATCACAATCAGGTCATTACTGCGACCTTGGTTGAAGCTGACATTACGATTACCGATAAACATTTGCGCCCCTTCAAGCGCTTGATAGCCTGCAATATCGAAGCTCTGTTTACTGTCACCATTACCGATGTGCACCATCACATTGTTATCACCGAAGGCCAGTGATTTAAAACCACCGCTACCCACTTTGATACCAACGTTCGAGGTTCCCCAATTGAGTGCGGTAAACTCCCCATCTCCCACATTCACCTGGATATTGCCGGAGTAACTGAGTTGATTATTCGTTTTCTCATTGGAATCAATCTGAATCGTATTTTCACGTTTGTTTGGTTTAACAAATAGTTCAACGTTACCCGAGATCGCTCCTTTAATAACGGTATCAGCTTCGGTATACCCTACCTTGGAGAAGTTAATATCACTTTCAGCAATACCACGGCGAACTAGTTCGGTATGTGTGATCAGCTCATTTTGGTCATGCCAACTTAATACGATTTTGTTATCAGGCAGATTGTTAACCCATTGGTTATTTTGATCACGGGTAAATTTGCGTCCACTGACATCAACAGCCACTTCACTACTGCGAGCGGAAACATCACTGCGAATACCTTGCTTATCTAACACAGTGATAAAACGACGAGCAAAGCCATCCCGTTTGTCATCACTTATCAAAGAACAACCCACAATACTGATGTGATCAGGTTTGTGAGTTATGCTTTTACCCCGATTAATGTCCTGATAAAACCGCGTTAATCTGGTCGCCAATTCATCAGCGGTGTAACCACTCAGGCGAATGTTATTTTGTTCCGACGTATCACGGCCATGACCGACAACCTGCCAACGTAACTTACCGGATAATCGGGTAAGATCGCCATAAACCACACGATATTTGCCCTTAGAATCAAGTTGAACCACTACGCTAGAATCTGAGTGTTTACCCGCCAGATTGGCCGCGGCTTTAGCAACGATCGGATCATCTTCCATTTGGATAATGATCTGACCATCAAAGCGAGTTTCACGGCCATCAGCTTGTGGCGTCACCGGCTCCATTTGCCAATCACCGAGTAGTCTGCTTATTTTTTTATCCTGATGAGTATCGTCGATGATAGTAGGCTCTGGCCGCTTATTCTTACCCGATAACCGGTCTAACGCTTCCACCGCTGGGCGACTTTGTGGCTTCACCTTGGCATGTTTCTGATAGAACTCCCCAGTTTCCTGGAAAGCGTTATCCAGCGCCTGGCTTACCCACACTTTGCCTTCTTCACCAGCAATATCCACCAGCTCCCTATAATTGGCAGTGTAGCTATTGAGTAACTGCTTACGTTGTTCATCATCGGTTACCTGTAGTGCCCGATAAACCGCCAGACTTTCGTTGACAGAATGACCACCATCAAATACCAGAAACACCAGCGTGTTGAGATAGCTCTGTCTAACCGAGAAAGTAGGCTGTTCACTGGCAATCTGTTCACTAGCAATATAGTTATTGAGGTGAACCATGATATTGGTCGAGCCGGAGGCTCCTGTCACCACAGAGTGGCCTTGCGCTAACGCATTATGCTCAAATCTCGTTTCCCATCCGGGGACCAAAATTCGGCCCGCAGCAACCTTTCTGCCATACAAAAAGTCATCATGCTTGTTATTAGCAGGCTGGTAGGGCAACGCTGTACCATAATCGTTAGTCTGCTTTTCAGTTATTTCAACGTTATATGTGACATCAGCCCCGCTAGTCAGTTGACTGCTGGTCGAACGGGCTTTGGTGATAACCTCCTCATAGAAGCGATCCCCTGCAACCTTCCACTGTGCACGCCCCATCCCCATTCCTGAGGTAATGGCCATTTTTACGGCCAGAAATGGTATCTTAATCACAGCAAAACCATCATCAACCTGAGTCATCATGATTTTGAAATTGGCAAAAGTCGGTTCGTCCAGGAACGTCGTCAATTCAGGCACCCGACTAAACCAGGGACGAAAATCTCTGTTAATGGCGCTGGCAAAACCGGCCATCTTTTTAGCAATAATCTTTTCACGCTCAGCGACATCGGGATAAAAACCCCCTATCCACTGTTCAAATCTCTCTACCAGAAATTGTCCTGTCTGCCGGGCTGTGGTCATAGCATCCTGTGGCGCTGTTTTCACCAACTCATCGGCCAATTCAGAATCAAAATGGCGGCCAAACAGGTTGTCAATATATTGTCCCGTGGTCTTTTCTTTACGGGCATCAGCCAATAACTGCTGAGCTAACGTGTGTAATTCAGGATGTGTCTGCAATTGGCTAACCGCATCCTCAAATAGCTTAATGGTTTCCTGTCGTGTGACTTGTCCGCTAAACCAAAGGTTTTTGGCTCGTTCAATTAGCGGCATCCCTTCGGGAATCGCTTCTTGTTGCAATCGGCTAACGAAAACAATGAGACTTTCACTTTCAGTTTTAGGCGCTTCCCGCTCCGCCGCAGAGTTAATCTGGGTCAATGGCTTGATTTGTAAATCAGTAAGACGATGAATGTCGCTTTGTGCGATATCGCCTTTCAGACCCACCACACGCCCGAACCCGTCAAAGGATACCTGTTGGTCAAACTGTGCAACATGGTCAGGCGCTAAGCTAACCCCTAAAATCCCGGCTGATTCAGCTCTTTTTGCCTGAAGGTAGGCAACCAGTTCCCCCATCTCAAAACGCAGGCTTTTGACTAATCGACCACGCTTGGCAAATTCATTGGGATCATGCTGTTGCCAATGAGCAAGCGCTTGCTCAAGTTGCAACACATGCTGTTCATCAGGTTGTTCGGCCGCATTGTTGAACGCCTCACGTACTGCCACCAGCGCCTTACTGGGCCGATCGGTATTTATCTGACCAAGATATCTCTTCGTTGAAGCAATAAACCGTTTGTCACCCTGACTCAGCAAAAAAGGCTCAAACTCTCTCAAGATGGAAGAATGGGATTTAAAGCTATCTCCACCGATAACTTGCCCTAACCCTTGCAAATTGATACCCGACATTACAGGGGCTGTTGTGATTAACTTTCTGGGTTGATTCGAGATAGGTTCCACAACCCTATCGGATGGCGTTCCGGTAAGCAGCGAAATGATCGAAGCACCGACATTCTCAGGGCGACTACTCCTGTTGATCTGTAGCCGATTAATCGCCCGTTGCGCACTATTCAATCCCGCCAAATCTGCGGCTGTTAATGTGAGATCTTCACTGTTCCAGCCATTAGCTTCCATTTTGGCTTCAGGATTGATATGACTTTTCGGTTTCGCTACGTCGATTGGTGTATAAGCCTTCCCAAACAAGCCACTGCCGGTCGCCCCGCTACGCTCGGGTTTTACATCACCAGTCTGTTTCGCACCTTTCGCATCAGCCTGTACCTGAGCGGCTTTATTTTTCGCTACCGAGCTATCATGTTCACCGCGTTGTTTCGCTTCTTCATACACGGCATAGGCGTCACTTTCCGCTTTTGTTGCCCGCAGACGTTGTAAATCTGCTTCTTTCTGTCTTGATTTCGCTTTTGTCTGCGCATCCTCAATATTGTCGTCTGCGTTCTTTATATTGTGATAACTTTGCTCTAAACCTGTTTCTGATTTACCAACTGCATTTTTTACTTGTTGTTGGTTATCAATAAAGCGCAGCGATAAATCAGCTAATTTTTTCTGTGAGATCAATTTGGTGTCATCTAATTTCTCCTGAATACGGTCCAAATATCCCACAGCAAACCGATTACGCCACTCATCACCCAATTCCCCAGCGTAATTCCCATCGTCATTAAGCGCATTCAGACGTTGAGTCATGAAAAGCAACTCTTTCGTTACTGCCCTAGACTCTCCACTTATTGCATCACGCTGTACTTGCCCATTGGTATTCAGCACATTTTGATCTGTTGATTCCAATTGGAATTGTGATTTTGAAATTTTTTTAAGTTGGTTATCCCTTTCTTGTTCCAGAATGCGATAATTTTCCTCCGCCTTCTCTTTATCATTTAACGCATTTTGCTCAGCGCTGTCCTGTTTTGCCTGTTTAATAACAGCGTCAGCTTGTGATGATGATTCACTCTGCGTCGAATCAACCTTGTCTCCAATATGCAAGGCGTTCTGGATAGCCTCAGTATCAGGAATCTCCACCTGAGTTACTGTGCCGCTTAATTTATCACGCAGATCCGAACCAACATCATCGATGGCATTCATCTGGAAACCATCAATGGCAGAAACTTCAGTTAAATTAATCGCCCCTCGGCTTCTATATGTACCAGAACTATTCGCCTCATTACCGTGAATCAGGTAGTTAATTGCCTGACTACCTTCCACACTTAACACAGTTCGTTTAATACTTTTAAACAGAAAAGGAAGGTTATTACTTTGCGTATTGCTTTCAGCAATAGAAAGCGTGTAGAAATCGCCGTTACCCACCTTAATCGCTAGATTATTACGGGCATAAGAGGCATTAATCCCCAGACCATCACCAATATGAATATTGGCATTGCCTTTACCTTTCATGATCGCAACATTGAGACCCTGCCCAACTTTAGTATTAACGTTATATTCACCCCACGCTGCGTTAATAGAAATACCATCACCCACGTTGGTATTGATATTAAAATCGCCATGCGTCGCGGTGACACTTAAACCATTCCCCACCTTGGTCGTGATATTGGCTTCACCTTTTGCCGCAGTAACCTGCATACCGTCACCCACTTTAGTGACAATATTTCCTCTGCTCCACAAGGCATTAAAGCTGTCACCGTTACCGACCTGAGTCACAATATTAGCATCAGCTTTGGCAAGCACGACATTGCGCCCATCACCGACCTTGGTAATCACATTAGCTTTGCCCCAAGCACCGGTATAATCATCACCTTGCCCCACATGGGTGATGATATTGGCATCACCCTGAACAACCGTGATTTCCTGATTATTACCCACTTTGGTAATAATGTTTGCTTTACCTTTGGCGAAGTTATAACGGTCACCATCACCAACCTGCGTCAGAATATTCGCGTCCCCCCAAACCGCATTAACGCAGGTACCGTTCCCCACTTTGGTAATGATATTGGCTTTACCTTTAGCAAAGCCCACTGTTGTGCCATCACCAACATGGGTCATGATGTTACCCACATCGGAAATAAGTAAGCCGACTGTGGTCCCGTCGCCCACTTTCGTTAGGATATTACCCTTACCGAATAGCACGGCAGCAGTGGTTGATGATCCCTTATGGGTGATGACGTTAGCCTCCGCCGCCGCAACCACTCCCATAAAATCATCCCCCACTTTGGTGACAATATTCGCCTCTCCTAACGCTAAAACGCCGGTTAAACCATTGCCGGAATGCGTCATGATATTGGCCTGACCAAACATTGCCGCCAATGTTGTGCCATCACCTACCCTAGTCATTACATTCAGCTCACCAGCAAACAAGCCAATACTGGTACCATTACCTACATGCGAATAGATATTGGCCTCACCCACCATCAAACCGAGCGCCAAATCATTGCCCACTTTCGTCAGGATATTGCCCTGCCCGATCATCGCAGCAAAGGTTGAGCCATTACCAATATGGGTCATCACATTGGCCTCACCGATCATGGCTGCCAGCATCATGCCGTTGCCCACTTTGGTGGCGATATTGCCTTTAGCCAACATCAAGGCAACACTCATTTCATCACCAATGTGAGTAAACACATTACCAGCGGCTATCATCAATGCCAGTGCTTTACCATTCCCCACTTTGGTAAAAACATTCCCCAAACCTCCCATCAATCCCCATGCATCACCGTTACCAACATGGGTAAAGATATTGCCTGCACCAATCATGGCCGCAATCGTAGTTCCACTACCCACTTTGGTAAAAACATTGCCTGCGGCTCCCATAACTCCCAGCGTCTGGCCGCTACCGACATGAGTCAACACATTGCCCAGGCCGAGCATGATACCCGTGGCGTCACCGTTTCCGACTTTAGTCAAGATATTAGCGCCACCTAACATCATCCCCGTCGTACTCCCATTGCCAATGTGAGTCAACACGTTGGCACCACCACCCATCAGCGCAATAGCTTTACCTCTGCCCTTTTTCGTCAGAATATTGGCCCCCCCTAACGCAACCGCCGTGGTACCTGATATTTCACCATCATTGAGATGCGTGATAATATTCGCACCACCAAGCATACCGGCAACCAAATCACCGGCACCAAGCTTAGTCAGCACATTGGCACCCCCCGCCAGTACCGAGGAGACCTTCCCCTTACCTGTTTGGGTCATCACATTAAAACCGCCTGCACCTAACCAATTGGCGTTGCCATTACCTATTTGGCTATGAGTGTTGTAACCCCCAAACATGCTAACTCGGCTATCGCCATTGCCCTGGTGGATCGAGATATTACCTATCGCCAAAAGATGAGCCAGATATCGCCCATCACCGATCCGAACCAATACATTCGCTGCACCGCCGGCGTAAACATCCATTTCTCCACGTTGGCCTTGGTGAACCAGTACGTTTGCCAGACCTGCACCACGGAACGTCAAATCGCCCTGTTCCCCCTTTTTCACGATGACATTAGCAGCACCCGCGCCTTCAAAATTGATATTGCCACGAGTTACACTGGAGGTAATGACATTGCCACCGCCCATGCCCTTGAAATTAATGTCACCGGAGCTGTCACCCATATCCGCGGATGATTTCACCAACTCCTGATGACTATATTCTTCTGTCTGTGCTAAATGTTCAGAAACACGGCGCACTGTATTCACTTGGTATTGCAGATTGGTTAACGAATATCCTCCTATATCCATTGAGCGATAACCATTTTGGGGGGAAACCTTTTCAGCAGCCAGATTGCTTGTATGATCACCCGCTTTGTACCACGCACTGGCGTAATATTGCAGCGCACCGGTTTTAGCATCATTTCTCAACTCAACCATCACTACTTTGGTATATGACTCAACATACTTGGCATAGATATACGTGTTCGCTTGACGGTTAGATTTCACCGCTGAAACATCTAATATCAAACCACCAGAATGGATTGCATTCCCATGCATTTTGGCATTAGTCAGCATGACATTTTCTGCTCTGGCATTGGTTCCACCGGCATAAGTCACCCACTGGTTTTCCTGCAAATCTTCTTCAACAGTATGCTGAATAATAACGGGGTGATGATGTTCAAAGATTAGATTAAAGAGACGGTAACCCCCATTGGAACGTATATCGAAAAATCCATTACTTGAAGAGATATTCTCCGTAGCAAGATTATTAAGGTGATTGCCCTCTTTGTACCAAGAAGTGGCGTAATAACTGAGCTTACCGGTTTCAGGATCATTTCGGAGTTGGACTTTACTAATCTTAGTGTACATTTCGTCGGCAAATGCAAAGAGATAAGTGTCAGGCTCGGCCGTTGATTTAATACCGGTTACTTGTTGGGATTGCTGAATCCAACTCCCTCCCATCATCGCTGTTGTTAATACAATCTCTTCAGCTTTAGCATATTCCAGTGCTTCATTACGAGAATCACTATCTTCGCCGATTCTTGATATTTCATTGTAAGCACCGGCCCCTTCGAAGGTAATATCACCATGAGCAATATCAGAATAAATTCGGTTATAACCACCAGTGCCTTCAAATTCGATATTACCGTGGGTCTGTTCATATTGATCTTGATTTTGACGCAAGCGTTCAATACGGTTCGATGCCCCTGCACCATGCAAAATAATATTGCCTTCTTTACCTTTACGTATAAGGTGGTTATCAGCCCCGACACCTGTGAAATTAATATTGCCACTTTCAACCCGCGAACTGATAATATTCGCTGCTCCCCCACCGTCAAATTTCACATCACCGTGGCTTTTCTCATAGTGATCATACCAGGTACGGTCAATTTTATTACCGGCCCCAGCGCCGGCAAAATTTAAATTACCTTGATTCGTTTCATGCCATAATTCGTTATAACCACCAACACCGTTAAAAGTCACATTACCGGATTGTCCTTGGCGATTCAGGCCATTATAAGCCGCTGCTCCTGAAAAATTGAGATCACCGTGGTCACCCCGGTGATCCATAGAAACGCCCCCCGCCGTACCGGTAAATGAAATATTACCATTACCACATTTATCAATTCCTGAATAACCTGCGGCACCATGTACGGCCAGATTACCTTCCTTATCCACTATTTTTAAATATCCGGCACCACCATTGACAACCTTATTACCCGAATCAGCATAGACCGTTGCTCCAATTGACCCGAGGGTTATACGATCATCTCCTCCTTTGGCATAAATAATCCCTCCGACACCAATGGCAACAATATTATTGCCATCATCATCATCGTAGTATCTTCCAGTAAAGAAATATTCTGCACTGCGGTTTGATGATTTCCCCATAAACAATCCCTTAATTTAAGCTGAGGTTAAATATACCCGTTATCTTTCAAGTTGCCTCTTTGTTGGCTGCACTCACTCACCCCGGTCACATCGTTATCTATGCTCCCAGGGATTAGCTCCCTTGCCGCCGCGATCCATCTTGAAATCCATAGGGTATAGAAAACCACTGCATCTGACAGATACAGCAGCGGTTTTGAGAATCTAGTTTTCCGTGGGCAAAGCAACTCCACCGTTATTCCCACGGTAAAAAAATATAATGACAGCTATCAATCAGGCATTATTTATATAATCCAGTCTAATTAGTCAGATTATTCTATACCCGTCATCTTTCAAGTTGCTTCTTTGTTGGCTGCACTCACTCACCCCGGTCACATAGTTATCTATGCTCCCGGGGATTCGTTCCCTTGCCGCCGCGATGCATCTTGAAATCCATAGGGTATAACTCTATTAAGCTATTATTCCACTAATTGTTTTCTTTCCAACCAACGAAATAATGATAAAAAACGCCTTTGTTATAACTGATATCAGAAGTGATTCGTTATAATTTTTTAAACATATTTCTTCCTCAACAAGAAATTTACTCACAAAAATTGTGAAATATATAGTAAAGCAAAAACCCTAAGCTCAGAGATATAATGAGTTTATATATCTGCAAATACGACTAAATGAATATATCCGTTATCCTTCAAGTTGCCTCTTTGTTGGCTGCGCTCGCTCACCCCGGTCACATAGTTTGGGGATTCACTCCCTTGCCGTCGCGATGCATCTTGAAATCCATAGGGTATAAGCAGAATAAAATAATATAGAGCAAAAACTCAAAATCAACATTAATACATAAAAAAGTCTGTTTACCCCCCATATATTGCCCTATATCCCTACATTAATGTTAACAATGCAAATAAAATAGTCAAAAAACAAGATTAAAATTCAATTTAAATAATTGTTTTTATTTTAATTATTGAAAATTTTTCATAACTGAAATTAATAACGTTAAGTTATTAATGTTGTTGCATCAGAAATGCAGGAAAATTTAACTTATTTATTTGCAATAAAATATCTATAGTGAAAAATAACCCTTTAACCCCATCACTCTTATCTGAATAAATACGACCAATAAGTACAACATTACCAACTATAATGTTATGAACTTTTATACCCCATAGATGGGTAATTCACTTTTCGAAATAATTGCCAATCTATTCTGATGGTGTTCAGGATCTCCCCATAACCAAGATTCTTGGCGACTAACATCATTCTGGGTCAAAATCTTACGCAACTCACAGGTAATCATATCATAAGCATAAACATGCATATTATATGCTAGTGCGTCGTACATTCTATCCTGCCAAAAAGCGATACCATCCGTCGTTTGATTCATATCCGACACAATCACGTTGTAATGTTCAAGCAAGTAATCAAAGAACACCTTACCAGCCAGATCACGTAGAACAGCACGGTGTTGAGGCGTCCTGATACGCCAAACAAGAATTTGGGTTACTGGGCGACAATTTAATACCACATCTGGCTGTATAACCACTCGATTATAATAGGCAACTTCTTTAGACACATCGTTAACCAATGCCAACTCGAAGTGGGATTGACTGATACGATTACCAAATCGACCATCAACACGAACCATGCGATAACCTGGTGAAAGCAACAACCCTTTTATCTGATCAGTAATATCAACCCCATTCATCAACGCAGTATAGAGGGTATGATTATCTGAGCTTTCATTCAGATGAGCGAAAACCTCATTAACCTTTTCAGGATTTACCAATCTTGCTGGCATATAACCTCCTCCTATTCCCCGCTAATCATCTAAAAAGGACGATACAGTTATCAAATTGATAACTGTATCTTCGATTGATGGTAGCGATATTGAACCCTAAGTTCAACAACAACGGTTGCGTTTCTACTGTTGATATCCTCCATGACCTAATATACCCGTTATCCTTCAAGTTGCCTCTTTATTGGCTGCACTCACTCACCCCGGTCACATCGTTATCGATGCTCCCGGGGATTCGCTCCCTTGCCGCCGCGATGCATCTTGAAATCCATAGGGTATAGCATTAAGAAAAAATTAAATTCCAATAAAAAAACCAAATTTATGTTAGCGTCGTTGATTAAGTATTTACGACTTAATCCCAAGAGAGTCACTCTTGGCAACACCCCTTTTAAAGGGGTAATGAGCACAAACAATGTAAAAAACCAAGAGCATATACTTAACACAACAGGCGTAATTTATTGAGTTTAATCTTTATGTCACATCAAAAATATGACCAAAAACCCTCATTTTTTTCATGCCGCTGCTCAGATTTGTTCTTTATTACAAAGACGAGTAAATCAAATAGTTTAACAGAACAGCTCTTAAGCATTAGGACAAATAACTATTGAGCAACTGACAACAATGAGGATGCTGATAATTTCAAGTATAATTTGCACTCATTTACCATTAACAGTACCTATTTTTTAGCTAAAAATAGCTGATATCAGGCACCGCAGCGAGCATAACAACAACTTTTACCTACTCTTTCAATAAATCATTTAAATAATCTTTATCCAAAATAGTATATATAGTTATATTCCTATCAATTTAAAGTTTCATTATTAAATAGTAAAAATTCAATTAATAAACATACGCTTTTTGACGAGAAAAGCATTATATTCTATTATATGGCTGTCCACTTAAGATATAATCGAAAAAGCAACCATTCAGATAATGATTTAAATAGGAATTTAGGAGTTACTATGTCAAATATACGAAACAAATCCACCCTTATTACACCACAATTAACCCTGATGTGGGACAAAAGCAATGAACCTTGGGGTGCCAGAGATCACCAGTCAAGATTTATTTATGCTAACCCTGCTTTCTATCAACTACTCAACCTTCCTGAAGATTTCGATATTATCGGGCTTACCACGGGTGAATTGCCCTCGCCTATCGCCGAATATGCAGAAGAATTCCACCGTCAGGATCAAAAAGCCATCCAAACTATGCAACGCATCACTTCACTGGAAACACATCGGTTTGGAGAAAATAACGTCCAACAAAGCTATATTTGTGATAAATTTCCCCTTTATGATGAGAATAATGATTGCATTGGGATCTTCTTTCATATGTATCAACCTCAAGATTTTTCTGTTTCTTACTATTATGACAAAACATTGCCATCAAACCTGCAATTTACGCCACCAAATAATATATTGACGCAAACTGAGTGGGAAGTGCTTTTTCTAACCCTGCGTTCACAGGATGAAGAGAGCATCGGTGAAGAATTAACGATGAGCACAGAAGATGTTGTTAATCATATTCAGTCAATTTACCAGAAATTTAATTTACCACTACAGATAGAATTAGCAGATTTCTGTCAGAAAAATAACTATCATCTTTATATTCCTGAACGTTTTATCACTATTGGCAGTAGAGAGTTATAAACCATAATTACTAACTTAACTTTACAATAGGATCTCATTATGAACAAAATTAATAAGGTAGATATTTCACCTTCAGTTATTAACACCATGCAGCAAAGTAATGAACCTTGGGGGATCAAAGATAAAAATTCATGTTTTATTTATGGTAATTTAGCGCTTAAGCATATCCAGAATCTTCCAGATTCATTTGATTATGAAGGGCAATATGATGATGAAATTCCCTGGGATGGAGCGGGGTTTGCAAAAGAATTTGTTATTCACGATAAAACTGTAATGGAGAAAGACTCAAGAGTATGTTCGCTTGAAACACATATGTTCGGGAAAAATAATTTTCTTTCATCTTATTTCCAAGAAAAATATCCATTCTATAATGATGATAACGAATGTGTCGGTACCATGTTCCACGGATGGAAAGCTCAGGATTTCTCATTTACCCGTCTATTTTATGGGAAACTACCATCATCTATTCTGTTCTCTCCACCAACCGATATATTTACGAAACGGGAATGGGATGTTATTTTCCTCATGTTACATAAGTATACCAGTAAACAAATCGGTAGGATGTTAAATATCTCCTATCGTACGGTTGAAACCCATTTCTCACGAATATATAAACGAATTGGTGTTCATTCCAGTCGTCAATTAGAAGACTATTGTCGCACGAATGACTATGACCTCTACGTGCCAGAGAGATTTGTGAAACGGAAAAGCAAAATATTTTCTTAGGCGCTAAATCACAACGAAATTTTCATGAAGAAGAACTATGCAATATCACCTCAGATTGTCAATACAATGGATAATGAATTGTAGAGGAGTAAAAGATAGTTCTTCATGTTTTATTTACGGCAATCCAGCAACAAAATAATTTATTCATAATCTTGAAAAATCATTCGATTGCAGAAAGCTTTATAATCATGAAATCATATAACACTAGAAAATTCTTATGAAAAACATCAATTTTATCGCTATATCCCAGAAAGCGCTAAGGAATCTCAAAGTAGAATGTTCATTCAAGCTGAAAATTTTCAAGGAGTCTTTATGAAGAACTATATAATATCACCTCAAATTATCAACACGATGGAAATCAGCAATGAGCCGTGGGGAATAAAAGATAGTTCTTCAAATTTCATTTATGGTAACTCAGCAACAAAGAAATATATTCATAATTTTAAAGCCTCATTTAATTATGATGGGCTTTATGATCATGAACTCCCTTGGAACGGCGCTGAATTTGCTAAGGAATTTATTATTCAAGACAGAATGGTCATGGCAAAAGAACAGAGAATATGTTCAGTTGAAACACATATATTCGGACAAGATCAAATCCTGTCATCTTACTTTTGTGAAAAATTGCCTTTTTATCATGAAGATGGAAATTGTATCGGCGTCATGTATCATTGTTGGGAAGCCAAAAGCTACTCATTAGCCAGCCTACATCAATATTATAAAGAACTACCGACATCCATTATACTTCAACCACCAAGCGATATTTTTACGCCACGTGAATGGGATATCATTTTTTTCTTTTTACAAAAATACACCAGGCAACAAATTAAACAGATATTAAATATTGCTTATCGCACCATTGAAACCTATATGGCTCAGATATATAAAAAGATAGGAATTCATTCTAGCCAACAACTGGAAGAATACTGTTTAGCGAATAATTTTCATCATTATGTACCAGAAAAATTCTTATTGTCATAGCAATTTTATTATTAAACTCTTCTGCTCCTGACAATAATATTCAATCTGGATTGACCAGAAGAAATAACGGTAGCCTTGATCTATTAATAAGGCTACCGCTGAAACAACATCATTAATTTCATTATGGAAAAACGAATTAAAATAATTTCGCTCTATTTTTTATTTAAAAATTTATTTACTCCGATATTGAAAAATAACACCAGAAATTTCCAAGCAAGGGAGAGAATCCCCGGGAGCATAGCAAACTATGTGACCGGGGTGAGCGAGTGCAGCCAACAAAGAGGCAACTTGAAAGATGACGGGTATATACCCTATGGATTTCAAGATGCATCACGGCGGCAAGGGAGAGAATCCCCGGGAGCATAGCAAACTATGTGACCGGGGTGAGCGAGTGCGGCCAACAAAGAGGCAACTTGAAAGATGACGGGTATAGCTCAACAGCAATAATGCTAATCCACATACCCTTGCTGGCGTAAATGGCGGATCAACACATTGCCTTCCGGTACAAACTCAGTGCTGAAACGCACCAGCCCCACACCTTTGAGTTCAGCATTGATGTCATAACACAGATGCCCCGGTGCCAGCTCCGGCAATAACGTGATATCAACTCGTTTCAAACGCGGTTCATAAGTCAACAAGGTATGTTCAATCGTCGAGATCAAGCGCTGTGACGACGTAGGCAACCCTCGCAGAATAGTGTTGAGATCAGGCAGGCCATAATCGGGCAGATGGGTAAGCGAACCGGCACGACTATTGAGGATACGCTGCATATTGTCTAATACCGACAAAATAACTTGCTCTTCTTCACTCACCTGATGCAACTCCAGACCGCAATTAAAATTGCCGAAAAGGCTTTCATACAGAGAAGGTTTTTTCATTTTACTCACCCCTTTTCAGGTAATAAAGTCAAGCCACCGGCATTAAACGCAATAATACGAGGACTATCTGGTAACAACTCGTTGCGTTTTATGATCCGACGCCAAGTCCCTTTGGCTACATCGGGGTTTCTGAATAATCCCACCACCGCCACATATTTCGCCTGCGCCGCCATCGGCATATCAAGCGATGCGTGACTACCCGGTTTCACCACTACCTCTTCACTCGCCAGACAATCAGCGCCCAGTATCCGGTCGCCGTCATCCAACAAATCCGCATAATCCACCTTTTTTATAGCGTTGTTATCCCGCAACTGATAAACCCGAACTAATGCCGGAACGGACAGAGCAACACTTTCTCCCGTGTCGGTATTAACCGCTGCCCGTGGAATAAAATCCAGATGCAACGTTTTCACCCGCTTATGAAAAAAGGACCGGGTGGCCGCTGCCGTGCCATCAGTCACGGTCTGAGTCAGACCACAGCCTGTCAGTAGTAATGCTATCGTCGCCATTACCGGCACCATTTTATAAAAAGGGATAGTTAACATAATCTCCCCCTTTGTCTTGATTGCTGTCTGGTGATATCCCCTGATAACACCCCAAATTCACCGTAATGTTGTCAGGCACTGCTAGCTGATGATTTTCAGCCTTTAACCCTAATACTCCTGTTAGCCCTAACCGAACAGGCTGACCACCTAGCAGCGGTGGCGGTAATATTCGGGTCGGCAGAGTCAGTTGCAATCTGGCTTGGTATCGCCAGCCTAAATAAACCCGTAACAACACCAAAAAATCAGTGTGCAACTGCCCGCCCGGCAACCAGCCCCACGCTTCATCCGGGCAATCGGTATGCAGCGCCAGCAATAACTGGCTATTGATATCAGTGCCCATTCTGCCTAGCACGGTACGCTGCGAGAGGGAAATTCGGTGAGTGTCTGAAAGATTCGCCGGTTGCATCAGATGGATCTGTCGCGGGCAAGCAGGTGTCACCACGATCCGGGTTTGCGGTGCCAACAATGCCACCAGCGCCGATACGCCTTCAGCGGTTCGAGTTGGCAGACGCATAACACTGAGCAGCGCCAGAAAACGGGACATCGGCGTGGCAATCTGTTGCTGACTACCCGGTATCCCTAGACCAATCAATCCGAGCAGACATTGGGAGGTTCTATCGGTTCCTCCGGTAGCAAAAGTTGCCGGATAGGAGTATTTACGCCAGATACGATAAAACTGGGTGAACATCCGGTGGTTAAAAATATCCAGAAAGGCTTCGATAGTTTCATTCCCTTCCCTTTGCTGAGCGATATCGTTCAGGTAAGCGGTTGGCAACGAAGAATCTACTCCATACAGTCCCATAAAGTTTGTTCTGGCTGTCGGTGGACGCTCTGGATGTTCACTGTCAGTTTCTATCGCTTTCAATTCACTGGCGGGAAATCCCAGACCAGGATGAGGCCGCAAACGTATCGCATCATCAACCGGATTTTCCGTACTCCCCAGAGGCGGCCGATCAGGAACTGCACGTTCAATCATCTGACAGAATTGGTAGAAATCGAGTGTCGAAATCTCCGATTCCAGTATTGCCATCAACCGGGAATGTTCTGACAGTGTTGTTCTTCCCATAACAGTCGTTCCCCCGTAGGTTGTAAAATCAGCGTAAGTCGGTTAAACAGATGAATATCGGTGTACAAGGCAAAGAAGCGGCTGAGCATTTCGCCAAACAAGCAGATATCACCGGCACCTGCAAAGCCGTTGCTATCCAATGTCACTTCAATGTGCACGCCCCGCCGCAAACTTCCCTGCTCAAATCGCTCAATCAGCGAATGCTTCACCGCGACAATCGCCTCCAGACGGCGATAGTTCATCTCATTGTCGGACCAGTCATACAGGGCTAACGTCCCGCGTAGCACTTCCGGGTTATCCATCATGCTAAGAAAGTTAGAACCCAGATGGCTGAGCACTCGCCAGTGGAAACGGTCCCGATTGGGTGGATAACAGGGCAATGTCGGTTCACACAGGTTACGTACCGTAAATTCCGCCAACGGAGGATTAACGGCGGTATTCAACAGCGTATCCTGCAACGCCCTACGCGGCAGTTGACCATTAGTGCCAGTCAACGTGAGAGATAAGATATCTTCTTCGTCCAGTTCATTATCATCAAAATCCGCTCCACCCAGAATAATCCAGGTGTCACACAAACCTGATGGCCCGCGTTTCACACGGGTATGGAAGTAGCACTCCGGTGCATCATGGCGCAACATGCCGCCTTTATGACGGAAACTACTGAACGGCACATACTGATGGCCCTCGCGTTTCGAAGAAGACACCTCATCCACGGAATAAACCTCGGTATGCCCATCCTGATAGCGGACCGGATACAGCAAATACTCAGTTTGCAACGGTGCCAGTTGAAGCGGATCGGATTCCAACCGAAACAGGTTAATCACCGGGGTACAGTGCAAACGGATATGCTCGGCAGAAAATGGCAAATCAAAGGGCCAACTTTCACGCAGAACCACATCCAGCTCAAACCACGGCATTCTCTCGGGGAGAGTCAACTTTTCCAGCCCACAGAGCGTAACAAACATAAACTTTTCACGGAAAGTGAAATACTCCAGCAGTAGTTGATAACCACTGAACGAACTTTCCCCTTTCGGCCATAACCTTTCCTCTTCGCCAAACCCCATTGGTGAGAATCGGCCGTCAAATGGCTGACGATCGGGCTGACCGGGTAAACGCAGGTAAAGCTGTTGGGTTTGCAGCGTAAACGCTCGATGTAACGCATAGGCCAGCGGACTGTCGGCACTGAGATACAGCGGTAAACGGCTCAAATCAATTTGGTGCCAGTCCACCAGTGTTCCACAGTCAAAACGCAATCGAATCACGGAACGCCCATTCGGCTCCTCTTGCAGGGAAGCGTCGGTCAGTGCCAGAGGCAGTAACTGGACCGCCTGAGTTGTGGTATAACGACACCGAGTCTTGCTTGGGCCGATCGGTTGCGAAAGGATCTCAAAACCCTTTTTCACCTGTACCGAATTTTTCAACTGTGCCCAATCCACCCCAAATTCAACAATGGAAAGGGACGGAATCGTGCGTAGGTAATGCGGCCACAACAAACTAACCAGCCCTTCCGTCAACTCCGGCAAGTCATCATCCAGCTTCTCACGCAGACTCCCGATCATAAAAGCAAAGCCTTCAAACAGACGCTCCACAAAAGGATCACGCATAACGATTTTATCCAGATTAAGCGCGGCTGCTCGGTCAGGATGGGCCTTAGCAAACTCTCTGCCTGCTTCACGCAGATAGCGCATTTCTGCCTCATAATAGCGCAGGGTTAAATCATCCATAGGATGGTCCTCCAAAAAAGTTATTAAAAAATATCGTTTCCCGTTCAGAATAAATAATCAGAAGGGAAGTAAAATAGTAGAGAAAAATAGCTGTAATCTGATATCACCTAAAAAAATAATGCCAGACACAACGATATCCTCTATTTTATTGCCAGAGCAATCACGCAATAAGCAATTAATATTCAAAGGCAATACTTCATATCGAAATACCTTGCTATTGATGTTGAAATTATTGCCATTAACCAAAATGGTCACATAAAAAACCGAACAACATGATAACGGCGGAGGTCACACCAATAACCAAGACACTCATCAATAACACACCAGGAATTAAAAAACACACAATTTTATATTTTTTCCACCCACCACGTTTAACTATCCGACAAATGATAAGTATATCAACAAACAATATTACCGGACTTAAAAACAACATATGAATCAAAAAAAGCACTGGAAAAATAAACCATAACACATTGGACCTCTCATTAGTGAATTATTTAAAACACTCACTCTCTCACTTTATTACTATTCGAAAGCATCCGGTCCTCTACGAAAAGTTTTCGTTATTGCATCCCAAAACATGATCAATTCATCTTCGCTATATGGCGTTGCAGGTAACTGATAATTCATTAACATAATAACAACACAGATTTTTTTATCATCCAACATCATATCATTTACAATAAAATCAAATTGATAACGCGGGCTGTTGTCAAAAGATTGCAGACCTACTGCTAATAACTCCTCCCCATGAATCCCATTTATTTCTCTTTCCCCCTTTCTTATTATCTTGCCATAATTAATAAACCAATCCCTTTCAACCTCACTAATACGTTCAAGTAAAGTGCCTTCCCCTTTAAGGTCATTAATGATTTCAACACTGAGCGTAAAATTGTCATCCTGATTTCCTTGATAGACAAACTTTATACTTTCTTTTTCATCATTATAGTCGGCAATAAAACCGTCAGGGATACAGATTCCTGCCACTGTCGGAATATCGCTATCCTTTCTGCCGCTGACTCTGGTAATTAGCCTTTGCATTTTGTCCAGAGTTTGAGAAAGCATTTTATATTGGCTTTCATTCAATCCGGATTTTATATAACGGTCCTTTGAATAACTGTATTTATCATCTGATATTTCTGTAAACTTCATTTCTATAATAAAAGCCACCCCATTATCATATAAATGGGCTTCTAATACTCGGGAAAAGCCGGGTTCACTGACACTATTATTTCTATCAAAAATCACGCCATATAAGTTTCCCTGGAGATGATAAATCTTCTTTAAAAAGGGCAGATCTTTCGGATCGGTAGTCTTAGTCGTCCTCAATTTTTGCTCTCTTATCTCGATCCGCTGTTCAAATGCGGATAAATGCGTACGCTTGGTTTCTATTTTTGCCTCACCAATAAATATCTCATTATTGATGATGTTTTCAAATGCCAAGGGAATATCAATCAGATAATGCCCGATACAACGAGTCTGCATATTGGTTAATATTTCAGTTCTCATTTAATTTTCCTTTTTAGGTTAAAGCGGGATAATAATGGGCAGGGAAATACCACTGCCATAGGGTATCAATTGCTACTATAGTGAATAAAATCAATCATCTTCTTTTTTTACCTAACTTTCACCACCTGTACTATCTTGACAATTGAGCCCACAGTATATTTTTTTATTTATCACCATCATTTTCTAACCTTGGTTCTTAGACCTTATATCTCTATAAGAAGTTCAATTTAAAATTTACTTTTATTACTCTTTAAAAGCACCGGGCCTTTTACGAAAAGTACTCGTTACCGCATCCCAAAACTTTATCAGTTCATTTTCACTGTACGGCGTTGCAGATAACCGATCATTCCCTAGATCAATAGCAACAAAAGGGTTCTTATAATCCCCGGCTGTTTCATTGGCAATTAACATAAATGCATATCCCGGAATTTTGGTTTCCGGTTCATCACTTTTTTTTGTCGGAGCGGTCGTTAAAACTTCCTCCGTATAAGTGCCATTAATTTCCCGTTTATCTTTCCTTATTATCTTAGCATGCACGGCCAAAAACAGACCTTCCATTCCCCTCAAACGCTCTAATAGATGGTCTTTCTCTTGAATATAATTTAATATTTCAACACTGAAAGTAAAATGATCACTTTCATTTCGCTTATAGACAAAAGTCATCCTCTCTTTCTCATCACGACTGCCAGTAATAAAACCATCAGGAATACAAGTACCTGCCTCTGTAGGTATTTCTGTATCTTTTCGGCCGCTGATTCTGGATAATAAGTTCCTCATTTTCATCATCGCTTTATCTGTGGTATTTAATTCATCCTCAGAAAAACCAGCCCTGATATAACTTTTCCTATCACTCGCATATTTAGCATCAGACAAATCTGTTATCTTCATTATAATTTTAAATGCAACACCATTGTCGTATAAATGTGATTCCAGCACCCGGCCAAAACCGGGCTCACCAATATCCTCATTCCTATCGAAAATTACACCTGTTTGCTCTCCCTGTAAGCGATAAATTTTTTTCAAAAAGGGCATATCTTTAGGATCAATAGTTTTATCCTCCTTTAACTCCTGTTCTCTCAGCCGTATCCGCTGTTCAAATGCAGGTGGATATAAACGCTCGGTTTCTATTTGCGCATCACCAATAAATATCCCATCATGAATAATATTGTCAAATCCAGCAGGAAGATCTATCAAATAACGGCCAACACAACGGGTCTGCATATTGGCTAAGATTTCTGTTGTCACTTTCTTTTCCTTTTCAGTTAAAATCGGGTAATAAAATACGGGCATATGCCACCACAAGATATAAATAACCGCTAAAGTCAGTAAGGTCGTTTTCCTATTCAATTTTCACCTTTCACCGCCTGCACCATCTTCACAATTGAACGTAAGGTGAATAACCGGGCAAAAGTCTCTTCCGTCTCGTTATTTCCTTTATATGCACCTTCATGGTCGACTTCTGTTGCCAACTGACTGAGTAATCTTCTGGTTTGAATACGGCCAGCCCGTTCCGGCACGGTACCATCCCCTTTATCCTTTGGCGATGCCAGCTTAAAAGTTTTCGCCGCAACATCCTTAAAAGAGGGGCCAACAGAAAACTGCACCATACGTGTAGTACCCATCTCCAGGTTATAAGGATCATAGATCGGCTGATTAAAGGTCAGGCCGGAATAATCCTCCGTTTTATTGTAATAATCTTTACTGACTTCCTCCCAGGAGATAACCCCATAGGATAGATGTTTCTCACTGGCACCATAAAAAGCATAGGTATTCGGGTGATATTTACCGCTCAATCCTTCAATAAATGGCCTAACTTTTTTCCCTATAATATGTGTATAATTTTTCCAGCTTTCATTATCTTTCCACTTCTCTTTTTTATCCGGGTTTAAAAACCGGGTTTCACATAATCCCCACCAGCGATCCTTTTCCAGATAAATCTCCTCATACGGATCTAATTTCGGCAGTTTATGCGTCATTTTACCATCAGCGATATGTAACCAGCCTCGACCATACTCCTTTCCCGGCAGAAGCTGTAATGGGCCGGGAGATTGCGCCAACACCGGGGTCATCTCCGCGCCATTACTGCCGATAACCAGTCCAACCATTCCATCTTCACCGGTTTTCATCCTTTTATAAGTCATGGGTGAACCGGTATCAGGCATCACTCCATGCACAATGCCTAAAATTTTATCTCTGCCATTCAGCAGTTCTGAATAATAACGAGCAACCAGCCCCCCCATTGAGTGAGTAACTAAAATCACCTTTTTAGTTGCACACCGTTTACCATAGAAAGCTAAAACCTTATCCACATATTGCGCCAGCCTCTTGGCAGACTCCTTATTAGATTGCAGCCAGTTATAGCCCATCACATGAACCGGGTAGAGAAAATCATAACTATGGTCAACCTCGGCCTCTGTCAGCGGCTCTTCTCCCCACTCCGCATTCAGGTTTATATCAACCATACGTTGCCGAAGGGTTTTCCCCCCCTTTCCTGCCAGACAGTACTCAAAGGCTAGACGCTCATCATCCAACACCGCCTGAAGCCAGGGCAGGAAAGTGCCATAGCTCATATGGGCTATCTCTCCCCAACCGCGCTGCTGGCAAGTTTGGAATTTATTCTTCTCAGTGTGATCAGGCGTGATATCTCCGGAATCATCAACTTCTGTATTACTAGGATCTAGTGTATCTTTCCTATAAGAGGCTCCTCTGCACATCCAAACTAAAACTTCAAAACTCCATATCTCATTTAGCCGCCAGACCGACTTACCCTCTTTTGATTTTAAATTACTCCCCATCACCCCCGGCAGGAAAATTACCGGGATCACTTTAGTCGCGTATTTCAAACAAGTCGCCACCAGATTTTCTTCAATTCTGGCATTCGGCACGTTGTAATAAGGGAGGCCCAATTCATCATATTCAGGGTGAATAAAAATCTCATTTTCCTTCGGTTCACTCATCATTTACTCCTCATCTTTTATTTGCAATTGACTAATTTCCACCTCAACTTGCTTTGGCAAGGGGCTCTTTCCATTCTGTACATATGATCATCCGTTCGGATCAAAGATATTTACACAGGCCACTCACCTTTTCGCAATACATCAATGGATGAACAGAATGAGCGATTTCTGAATTTTACTATCTTCTTAACGGGTGCTTATAAAAATCAACTCTTTTTTTCAAAAAAATACAATTTTTAATGCACTTTCCTTTATCACCGCCGATATAACAGCATGTCGAACAGAATAATTTAAACTTCATGACAATAACATGACATTTATTGACAAAAGTAAACTAACATTATTTTCCATAAAATGAAGACCGCCTAAATACGCGATTTTAATCACATCCCTATGATAAAAATGCCTATTTTCATTTTATCTAATAGATTATCGCTGTTTCAGTCTCATCACTCCTTTTTAAATCTTATTCACTCCATCACGATAAAGAAGAATAATTCTCATTCATGCCACACGAATAATAAGATAGCCAATAACATCAAGAAAACCCCATAGCAATATTCCCTCTTCACTGAGAAAAGTGAAATCAGGCTTCTCACCCATATAGCCAAACATCTTCATCAGAATATCTGTAATGATATTTATCTTAGCAACCATTCCGTTAATGAAAACAGTTAACGGTTACGCTATTTCCTCATTTATCGCCAATCGCATGCACTATTCCGTTATCAGATCATCGTCATTTACCGCTGATATTGTCGTGTGATTACCCGGCGTCACTACAAAGATATTTTTTGGCAATTTAAATCCGCGCAGTTTTAATAACGCCAGCGGCCCTTCGCCCAATTCTGTGCGCAAAATCCAGGTTAACGGTAATCCATCCGGCGCGGTAAATATTAGTCGGTAACGGCTTTCATCCAGCTTCTCCGCTTTCGCCTGCGCCAGCCAGCGGATCAACCCCCAGTTCCCCTGATAATCACCAAACAAACGCGCTCCGGCATTGACACTGATCCACGTCAGCATCACACCCGGTTTATAGGTCTCTCCCGGCCAGCGAAAACTTTGCCAACTTTCCATCTGGTTAAAATAACGCAGTTTCTGCCCATCTATCGTCAGGTCAGTTTCCACCACATCCCGCACCGCTCTGGCTCGCAGTTCAAACCGTAATCCCTGACTGCCATCCGCAAACAGCAGGTCCGATAACTGACTGAGCTGATTTATCGCCTTTAGAAAATCCGGGTTAATCTGTACGCCCTGACCATTCACCTCATCCACAACCCACTGGTTACCCGCTTTATGCAGTATCCCGCCTAACTGACGCGTCAAAAACTGCTCTATCCGCCCCGAATCTGACCGGATAAATTGCCCCAACATCGGCAATGAAATTTCACTGTCGCCACCGGCAAACGGATAACGGCCCGCAAATGCCCGATCCCAGTTGTCCACTATCGCCGTCTGCCACTGGCTATTCAGATTCGCCGTCGCCGGTTTCAATACCCCCTGCCACGCCTGCACTAATG
>NZ_CAWPHH010000044.1:0-30613 GCF_963887965.1 Photorhabdus sp. RW14-46
CAGCCTGACGATGCACAATATGACTTTCTGCGGGTAATGTCTCATCGCGATTGATGGCAAGAGTGGGATCTAAATCCGGCACATAAGCAAAAACAAACTCATCCAACACCACGGGCTTTCCCGCCGCGGCCTGCTGTGCTTTCCATTTTTCAAAGTCTACTGTAATCACTGACGCCATATTATTTCCTTATAATGATGCACCGTAGGTCATATTAGGTACGGTAATCGCCTTTAAACTGGCGCTATCAAAAACGGACTCACCCGACATGTAACCCACTTTTAATAGCAAAGGCGGCGAGGACATGGCCGCGTAATAACAGCAATATTCCGCGCCCAAACTGCCCACACGCATAAACAGTTTATTATTCGCCATCACTTCAAAACGGTAGCGGCGGCAAGTGCGGCCATACTGACGAATGATGCTCATCAGCAAATCAGGGTTTTCAGCGACTTGTCCGTCACTGACGCGCAAAATAATCACATCCCAATCTATCGCCGGTTGTCGTTCCAATACTTCAACATGGCCGACACCTAAACGTTCAAAGATAGCGATAAATCCCGCGACACTGCCCGCCTCTCTGGCATTAATAAACGCGTATTTCACCCGTTTACGAAATAATGTCAGCGGTTCACCGTTAAAGCGCTGGATATCCCGCTGATAGGCCAACATCGGCAGTAATTCCGCCGCACAAGTTTCCGCGTCCAATTGGGCTAACGGCCATGTCAGCCAGCGGTAAATCATTAACCAGAACTCACGCACGGCCCAAAGCAGTTTGGCGGGTTCTCCCTTATCCATCCATGACGGCAAGGCCAGCCGCTTGAGTCGTTCCCTGAACTCAGACATGCTTCACCTCAATTATCAGTGATTGCAGCCTGGGCACACTTAAATCACTCAAAATGTCACCCAATGAAAAAGTCAGTGATTCAATCTCGGCAAATTCACGGTGTATTTCTCGCCCCAGGTTGGAAAAGGAAAATCGGGCATACGGCCAGGTTTTTTTCACGTGATATTCCCTATTTTCCCGAAAGGCGCAGCGGATCAGGTTTTCAACATCCGTTTTTAATGTTGTTACCTGTTCCTGGCTGTAGTTCGCCAAATTTGCTACAAACAGCGTGACCAATAATTCATGGTGCGTTTCGGGCATCGGCAGACACTGCATATCATCCCCATGCCCATGATGCCCCTGATGGGTGATGTAATCGTTCACCGCCTCAATAAAGGGCTGGCTGATAACCCCAGAATCCAGCAACAAATAGGCGTTTGCTGTTCCGGTGCCATCCTCTTAATCCCACAATACTGTATATTTATACAGTATATATAAATATAATTAACAAGTGAAGTAATTATGTTATGAAATAGTGTGTTATGTGACTTCTATCGTTTCTGATTCCATTTTCTTCAACATGTTCAGATAATGGCCTTTTGGGTCACGAATAATTTCATTAGTATCAATCTTGATACCCAATTTTTCACTTAACCTACTCATTATCATTTTTGTTGTTTCAGTATGCGTTTTTTTAACTTTATGTAGATGACCGAACATAGATAAACAATAACGCTGTCCATCTATGGTCATACTCCCCCCTCCAGTAACGAACGTGCCAGCACATCACTCATCGCCAAACTCTGTAATTTTGCCGATTCATGAACTCGCTGTATTTTTTCCTTCTCACTCATTTGATGCCAACCGTAATAGAATTCATCTAAATACAGATCACTTCCTTGACTAACCGTATTTCGTGCTTCCGTACAGTTATTGATAATTCATTGATAAATATGTATTTAATTGATTTTCTTATGGTATTCACAGGATTAGAATTACTTTACCAACCAGAAGCTGCCGGCGAGCTCCACCGTTAATTCAGCCAGCCCATTTGATCCGGGCTGACTAAAGTCATCGGAAACGAGTATCTCTTATTGACCAGCGATACTCATTTCCGGCAGTAAGACTGAACCACACTGGATATTACTCCGCGTTTCAATATCATTCCCAATAGTGACCATATTGGCCCACATATCCTTTAGATTGCCTGCAATAGTAATCTCGCTGACAGGATACTGAATCTCACCATTTTCTACCCAAAAACCAGCGGCACCACGGGAATAGTCGCCGGTTACTGCACTGACTCCCTGCCCCATCAGTTCAGTGACTACTAAGCCAGTTCCCATCTGACGCAGTAAACCTGCAAAATCTTGACCTTGCCCTGCAATGCACCAGTTATGAATCCCTCCTGCATGGCCGGTGCTTGCCATTCCTAGCTTACGGGCAGAATAACTCGTCAGAAGCCAAGTCTGTAATATACCATCCTTGATAATATCCCGGTTGCAGGTAGAAACACCTTCACTATCAAATGGGGAAGATGCCAGCCCCGCCAGCAAGTGTGGCCGCTCTTCAATTGTCAGCCATGATGGCAGGATTTGTTTGCCCAAATGATCAAGCAGGAAAGAGGATTTCCGGTAAATACTGCTACCACTGATAGCACCAACCAAATGACCAAAAAGGCCCGTTGCAACCTCCGCAGCAAACAACACCGGTGCTTTCATAGTCGGTAATTTACGTGGCGACAAACGAGATAATGCACGACGAGCACACTCCTGCCCAACCCATTCTGGCGATTTTAAATCTTCAAAACGGCGATTAATGGTATACGCATAGTCACGCTCCATATCGCCATCAAGTTCAGCAATCACACAACTCGACATTGAATGACGGCTGGAGCAATAACTTTGCAACATACCATGGCTGTTACCAAACACTCTGATACCATAATGGCTGTTAAAACTGCCACCTTCAGTATTGGTAATACGCTTATCGGCCTGTAATGCAGTTTGTTCCGCACGAGCAGCCAGTTCAATTGCTTTATCAGCATCCAACTCTGTTGGATGGAACAAATTAAGATCTGGCGCTTCAAATGCCAGTAGCGCTTTATCTGCCGGGCCAGCACATGGGTCCTGAGAGGTATAACGAGCGATATCAACCGCAGCCTGAACAGTGCGAGCAATAGCATCCGGGCTTAAATCTGTTGATGATGCACTACCTTTACGTTGCTGATGGTATACGGTAATCCCCAACGCACCATCACTGTTGAATTCTACATTTTCTATTTCACCAAAGCGGGTGCTGACACTAATACCCGTTGTTTTATTAACCGCAACCTCCGCAGCATCACAACCCGCTTTTGCCAGCTCTAGTGCCTGTGAAACTGCATTTTCCAGTTGTTTGCGTTGTTGCGCAATTTGATCCGTGATTTTCATTACTTACCCGTAATTTGATGAATAAAGGGAAAATCTGTCGGGAAAACAGGACCTTTTTATCCACACAGCCAATGCCGAGTGGTAATCCGGCGTTTTTCCCAGTTACAATACACAATATTAGGATGTTAACACCCACCGGGCTACAGGTCATGCACCAAAAATCAACCTGCCAGCTCCGGCCTTTTTAAAAGGAAAACCACTATGGCGAAGCAGCCTGAAGATTGGCTCAATGATTATCCTGCTGAAGAGGAAGAAGAAGAGATAATCTGGGTCAGTAAAAGCGAAATTAAACGTGATGCCGAAGCATTGAAAAAGCTGGGTACAGAATTGGTTGAGCTCAGCAAAAGTGCGCTTGAACGCGTTCCGTTAGATGAAGATCTGCTGGCCGCCATTGAACTTGCACAGAAGATAAAAAGAGAGGGGCGCCGTCGCCAATTACAATTTATTGGCAAACTGCTGCGTACCCGGGATGTCGAGCCAATTACCATTGCGCTTGATAAACTGAAAAATCGCCATAATCAGCAAATCACTCTGCTCCATAAACTGGAAGAATTACGTGATAAATTGATTGATGGCAATGACGATGTTATTGATGAGGTTGTGGCGTTATTCCCACAAACCGATCGCCAGCAATTGCGTACTTTGATCCGCAACGCCAAAAAAGAAAAGGCGGCAAATAAGCCACCTAAATCTTATCGTCAGATTTTCCAGTATCTTAAAGATATGGCTGAATCCGCTTAACGACCTAAAACCCGGAAGGTTCTAATTTCTGTTAGGGGAAAATATTAAAACTAAGTTCCCCTTCCAGTTCTTCTTCTGCTTCTTCAAACAAAAGCACTAACGAGGAGAAATCGCGTTCTTTCTGCTGCGTAAAATGGATGAAATTGACCTCTACAGGTAACTCAATTCCGCCTGTCACAACATCCCACAGAGCATCCAAATTACTACCAAACTCATCTCCTAACTCAAATTGTTCAGAAAACTGCTGATAGAACATTTTCAGATCAGGGATACGGTCAAAATCAAACTCCACTTTATGCATAGAATTACTCCATTAAGGTAAAACTTCTGTAATGATCCAACGTCAGATAAATCAGACCATCAGATGAATAAAGCAATCTGTCACTCCCTCGGTGCCCACAACGGTAGTTAACATCTGCTTCAAACCACTGACGTTTCGGTTTCATTGGTAGCTTTTTTTCACGATTAGTAAATTTGTCACCACCAATTGCTCTACCCGGCAGAACTTGACATAAATTTCCCTGTTTTGCATTCCAGCCAAGATCGCGGGCCTGCTTCTTAGTAATATAAATATCGGGCAATTTATTATTCTGTCGTAAGTAAGCCACCACATTATTCTGTTCAGTTAGCCCTTCAATCCGTTGTATTGCTGAGGTACTCCTACCTGTTTCTGGCTCCTGCAACAGTGTCTTATCAACACCTTTAGCAAAAGTACCACAAGTCACAGCCAAAACAGTCAGTAACACACCTGCTAGCCAAGTCTTCTTCATGACTATCCTTATAATGATCTATCTCAGATAAACAGCCAAAAATCAGGCTGTTCCTCCAACGGTCAAGTTGTCCAGTTTCAAAGTAGGCTGACCAACACCAACAGGTACGCTCTGGCCCTCTTTGCCACAAACCCCGACACCTTTATCTAGATCAAGATCGTTTCCTACCATAGAGATCTGCTGCATCGCCTCAATACCGGAACCGATAAGAGTTGCACCTTTCACTGGTTTGGTAATTTTACCGTTCTCAATCAGATAAGCCTCCGATGTCGAGAACACGAATTTACCGGAAGTGATATCCACTTGACCACCACCAAAATTTGGCGCATATAAACCATTTTCTACACTACTTATGATCTCTTCTGGCGTGGAATGACCCGCCAGCAAATAGGTATTAGTCATACGAGGCATTGGCAAATGGGCATAAGATTCACGGCGACCATTGCCAGTCGGCGCGACCCCCATCAGACGTGCATTCATTTTGTCCTGCATGTAACCTTTCAGAATGCCATTTTCAATCAATACATTGTATTGTCCAGGAACGCCTTCATCATCAATTGCCAATGACCCACGGCGACCTTTTATCGTGCCATCATCAACCACAGTACAGAGTTCTGACGCGACCTTCTCACCAATCTGACCAGAAAACACCGAAGTACCACGGCGGTTAAAATCACCTTCCAGCCCATGACCAACAGCTTCATGCAGCAATACTCCCGGCCAACCAGCCCCTAGAACAACCGGCATAGTACCAGCAGGTGCAGCAACAGCGGAAAGATTCACCAGTGCCATACGAACAGCTTCACGGGCAAATTGTTCTGCACGGATCTGACCACTAGCCACTTCCAGAAAATATTCATAACCGTAACGGCCACCACCACCGCTGGTGCCGTGTTCACGTTTGCCGTTATCTTCCACCAGTACCGTGACAGATAAGCGAACGAGAGGACGAATATCAGCAGCCAAGGTCCCATCGGTTGCCGCAACCAACACCCGTTCATAGATCCCTGTCAGGCTAGCATTGACTTCTTGTACTCTCGGATCTTCAGCACGAGCCACCTGATCCACACGCTGCAATAATGCGATCTTTTCTTCACGGGAAAAACTTTGCAGCGGATCAATTGCTGCATAAAGCTGAGAATAGGTCACTTCGCCAAAGGTATGAACTTTACCATTCCCATTTTCATGGACGATGTTACGGGCAGCCTGTGCACTTTGTTGCAGCGCATTCAACGTGATCTGGTCTGCATAAGCAAAACCCGTTTTTTCACCACTGATTGCCCTAACGCCAACCCCCTGATCAATATTATAGGAACCATCCTTAATAATCCGATCTTCCAACACCCAAGATTCATGGTAACTGGACTGAAAATAGAGATCGGCATAATCCAGTCGACGTTCAGCCAGTTGACCGAGTACTGAAAACAGATCTTGATGGCTTAATTTATTTGCAGCCAGTAAGTGTTCACTGACAGAAGTTAAACTCATAATTGCTACTCTTTAATTTGCGGTATTTTTTCAATCAAGGAAGTCAACTGCGGCCGGAAGCGGTTATGTTTCACCACTTTCATCTGCTCACGCATAATCTTCAAGCTATCTGCCCTGACATTCAGTTGTAGTGCACTGACTGCATCGGGATTTTTCTTAATCACTTTCCCCCAGCCATCCACTGCCATTGAGTGACCCCACGTCTGACGGGTTCCATGTACACCAACCTGAGCCGGCGCTAACAGAATACACTGGTTCTCAATAGCGCGAGCCCGTAACAGTGGCTCCCAGTGTGCTTTTCCTGTTAAGCGGGTAAATGCCGCAGGAACAGATATCAACTCAGCGCCTTGCTCACGTAGCGCCTGAAATAACCCTGGGAAGCGCAGATCATAACATATGGTCATTCCGAGACGACCAACAGGTGTATCTACAACGGTAATATGTTCCCCACGCTGGAAAACAGATGATTCATTATATGATCCATGTTCATCATTAATATTGACATCAAACATATGGATTTTGTCGTAACGGGCGCAAATCTTACCCTGATCATCAAACAACAGACTACTACTGGTAAGTCGTTCAGGATTTTCACGACTGATAAGCGGCATAGAACCGATTAATAACCAAACACCATAACGGCGAGCAATCTCACTGACAGCTTGCTGCAAAGGCCCATGCCCCTGCTGTTCTGCATGCCTACGATAGCTATCAGCATTAGCAAACAACAATGCATTTTCCGGGGTCATGACAAACTTGATAGTATCCGGCAACTGCTTAATTTGTTGTTCAATTTGCGCCAAATTATGTTTGATATTCTCACCGCTACATAACTGCAAGAGTGCAACATTAACGTTTCTCATGTTCCTCTATTCTCCTTAAGCTGACGCAGAACTTCATCAATTTTCGGTTGTTCAAGATTACCAGTAATCCGGTAACGAATAACGGATATCTTATTCCATAACGGCCCCAAAACCTTGGTCGCTGCGAATAATGCAGCACCTGCCATCGGATTGATGACAAAAGCCGTCGCTACTCCCACAGTAGCAGAAATCTCCGGCGTGACGATGGCTTCTATATTGATCTGTTGGCGAACAAGATCGATCTCACCTTTCGTTATTACATCCGCAATCAACCCATCGACCCGTAAATTTTCAGTCTTGAGTATCCCATTTTTTACTGAAACATCACCACGAATTGAATCAAATTCAAAATCCTGGCTAAAGGTATCGCTGAAATCGAGCTGTAATTTACGTAACAAAGCATCAAAACTGACTAATTTTAGTAATTGGCTAGCACTTCCCCCACCCAATTTTTCAATAGCACCTTTGCCTAAGTCACTCTTAAGATTGCCATTCAGCGTCTGAAAATTGGGTTTCCACGGTGTATCCCACCAATTAAAATCAAAACCGAAGGTAAACGGTGAATTAACAATCGGTACAACTATACCAAGGTAAGATGCCATCTCATCAAACTTTTCACCAGAAAATTGCCCCATAATACGAGTATTATTCCCTACAGCCCCTTCTTGCCAACGACCTGCCAAAGTTAATTTACTGACACTGTTTTCTACTATTCCATCTCTTAATACCAGCGAATTACCTTCTGGAATCAGGGAACCAGACACCTTCCCAAGTTTCAATCCCATAATCCAGCATTCAGAACAGATGATGTCTAATGAAGGCCATTGGTTCAACGAATAACGCAGAGTTGTACCTGTCTGAGATTGCTTAGGTAAATCCGATTCAGCTTGCTGAGAGCTATGTTGCAGAGGACTATAGTACAGATGACTCAAATTCATTTGCCAAGAGCCACTATTACGGATATTAAGTTTACCGTTGATTTCCCGACTATTAGCCGTGATCTGCGTTCCCCAAAGCTGTTTTTCCACATCCAACGATAACTGATTCCAACGTTGTCCCCCCGCATCCAATGATGGAAGTGATATATGCAGATGCTGTGGCAACATTGACATACCTGCCAATGAAGAACCAGAAGTCAGAGGCGCAATCAACCCCAACCACTCTTCCCCCTCAACTGCCGGAAGATTCAATTCCAATAGGGATTTTTCAGGCAAATCAGGAATTTTATCGCTGCCTTGTAAAATTCCACGTGACAGTTGAGTGCTTTTCCCTGCCAGACGCCATTGAGTATTAAATGCATACTGTTTATCCAAAGTGCCTTTTACTTGCAACTGCTCCATATCACCATCAGCCAGAATATGAAGAGCACGCGGTTCATCCGCTTTCAGGACAGATAAATAACTATCCACTTGTGATAAATCAACGTCGATTTTCATATCATATTGAGGCTTGCCCTGAAACGGCAAACTGACACCGACCTTCCCTTCCCAATCAACAGAGCCAGAAAACGCTTTAGCAATCGCTGGTGAAAATTTAGATAATTTTGCCACAGCCCAACGCGCATTCAGACCAACATCGACTCGGTAGTTTTTGGGTAAACTTTTAGTAGAAAAATCAACTGTAACAGGCTGCCCAAGCCATTGGGCCGATAATTTTCCGCTTTGTAAATTACCATTATCAAAGCGAAACCGGCCACTCACATTTTTCATTTCGCTATCTAGAGGCTTAATCAACAAGTGATTATTTTTTAAAGTCACCTCGCCACGGGCATCCACATTGCCACCATTGAGTGGAATATCCAAATGCAAATTACCCGCAATCTGACCACCAACCTGCAATATATCCAGCGTTTCACCAACAGAATTTGCTAACGGGCTACGGGTAAAATATTCATGAATATCTTTGCCATCTCCCAAAAGATCAGCGTCGATTAATAATTTCTTGCTACGATAATTAGGAATTACTGCTGAAAGATTACTCGCTTTCACTTCACCAAGTGCCGTTTGCGGAGCAAACATCCATAGACCGTTATTCTGGAAATTAAAATCAATATTGAAATCCAGCAGTGCCGGCCAGTTTGGTTGGTACTGAAAAGTCGCATGACGCAATGGAGCAAAAACTTGAAACTGGCCATTATTCTTTGCAAATGGGAAATCTTTTGGATTGCCTTGAAAAACAAAAGTCGCGTTTTCTATCTGCCCTTTAATAATTGAAGCTGTTAGATAGTCAGTCAGTGGTGTCCCCATCAAAGGTTCTGGAAAATATCTCCAGGCATCACCTGCGTCATAAACCCGTACTCCCGCCAGAATACTTAGCGCCGGAGGCTGTTCTTTAGGCTGTTGATAACGAAAATCACCATTGACCCACAATGATTTCGCCTGCAAATCCAATCCTTGACTCCAAAGTTGTAAACCTCGCCTACCTTGCCGCCAGAGTATTTCGCCATGACTTTGGGATATCTCAAACGGTGCCAGAAACATATCTCGATAATCAACGACACTATTCTTCAATGCAAAACTCAGTTTGCCTTGCCGCAAGCTGCCATTAAAAGCACCAGAGAAATTATCAATAGAAGGCAATTCCTGCCAACGCTGCCAACTGACATTCTGCCATTGCATACTGATTCGGGAATCATCTGCCATTTTAGGTGTAATATCGAGGGCAAGATACTTTACCAATCCTTGTGGCTGACGATGCTGCCAATCCTTCACAATATCAGGGGTCAAAAAAGAAAAAGTCGGTAAAATGCTACTTAGCCGTTCAAGTTGAATGTTTTTTGCCCGGACACGCCAATGATCATGACCATCAACTCTCTTGGCTTCCGGCAAATAGAGCACAGATACTTTTCCTGACGGCCATTGCTGACCATCAGTGATTAAATTTGCCAATTCAGGTGCATCAAACAACCAACCACCATCTTGGCGACGCATCCGTAACACCAGATCACTGACAGAAAGGTTGTGGGATTTGTTAGCAACTTTCCAATTAGCTTTTCCCTGACGGAGTTGCAGTTGACCACCATCAATCCGACCATCTTTCAGCATAATCCAGCTAGACAAACTAAACTCAGCATCCTTCAGCCCAGTATTATCCTGCAACCAATGGCTTAACCACGGATGAACATCAACATTATCTGCCTGTAAATAAATAGTACCGTTATCCAATACGCCATTAGTGTCACGCAAATCAAATTTAACTTGTATATCCCCATGCTGATTATTGATCGAAGAGAGGCTAATTTTCCCTTGAGCTCGGTGACGATTATCTTTATTCAGCCAGGTTAATTGTGGTAATAGAAGATCAGCCCGTTCACCAGAAGGAGTAAGGAAAGTAAAACGGCTATCTTGCAGATTAAAATGATCAAACTGCTCCAGAAACAGATCAGAAAATAGATCCGATTGGGAAAACATATTACCGTTTTGATCATTAAACAGCGGTTGATAGTAATCTACTTGTAACTGATAAAAAGTAAGATCGCGGAAATTCCAACGCATTCTTAGTAAAGATAACCAGATATCCAATGCAACCGTGATCTTTTTGGCTTTCACATCTGCATTTGCGGTTTTTACACTGATATCACGTAATTCAAAAACAGGCCCGAAAGATTCCCATTCTCCCGCAATATATCCAGCATCAATAGGTACACCAATAATTGACTCAATTTTAGCGAATAATTGTGGGCGGTAATCATTAATATGTGGCAGGATAAAACGTAATCCACTAACAAGCAAAGCCACAATGATAATGACTATTGCGGCTGTCGCTAATAATACTCCCGGCAGTCGCCTCACACGCATCTCCTTGGTTACCAATGCTGTTATGTCAGCAAATCAGATGGTTACATCATAACTACGTCAAATTGTTCCTGACTGTAGAGCTGTTCTGTCTGAACTTTTACCTGCTTACCGACAAAAATCTCCACTTCCGCCAGTGCATGAGATTCCTCCCCTTTCAGCGCTTCGGACACTGCGGGTGAGGCATAAATAAGGAAACGATCTGCGTCAACGGCCCGGTGCACACGCACGATTTCACGCATAATCTCATAACAGACAGTTTCAACAGATTTCACGGTTCCCCTTCCTTTACAAGTAGGGCAATCGCCGCAAAGTATATGCTCGATACTTTCACGAGTCCGCTTACGAGTCATTTCCACCAGTCCGAGTTGTGAAAAACCATTAATCGTGGTTTTAACACGATCTTTACTCAGCACCTGCTCAAGAGAAGCCAATACCCGTCGGCGGTGTTCCTCGCTATTCATATCGATAAAATCGATAATAATAATACCCCCTAGATTACGCAGCCTTAATTGTCTGGCAATAGCTTGCGTCGCTTCAATATTGGTATTAAAAATAGTTTCTTCCAAATTGCGATGGCCGACAAATGCACCAGTATTAATATCAATTGTGGTCATCGCTTCAGTTTGGTCAATAATCAAATAACCACCTGATTTTAATTCAACTTTGCGATCGAGTGCTCGCTGAATTTCATTTTCTACATCAAACAGATCGAAAATAGGCTGATTACCGTTATAAAGTTCCAATCTGGCTGTCATTTTAGGAATATATTCGCGAATAAATTCCTGTAACTGAGTAAAGGTCAAACGAGAATCCACACGAATACGATCAAGGGCTGCTCCAGCGAAATCACGCAAAATACGATGAGCCAAAGCCAATTCGCCATAAAGTTTATTTTTAGTGACATTGCGCTTTTTACGCTCCATCACCTTACTCCACAATCGTTTCAAGAAAGCCGCATCCTGAGCTAATTCTTCGTCGCCAACGCCCTCGGCAGCCGTCCGAATAATGAAACCACCATGTTCATCACAATAGTCAGCAACAATATTTTTCAGGCGATTACGCTCTTCTTCACTTTCAATACGTTGTGAAACCCCGACATGAGATGCGCCGGGCATAAATACAAGATAACGGGAAGGTAAGGTAATATCAGTCGTTAGCCGAGCGCCTTTGGTGCCAAGGGGATCTTTCACTACCTGAACCATTAAATCTTGTCCCTGGCGAACCAACTCAGCAATATCTTTAACATGAAAGTTCTTTTGCTCCTCACCGGCAATACATTCCGTATGAGGCACAATATCTGAGGCATGAAGAAAGGCGGCTTTTTCCAGCCCAATATCAACAAAAGCAGCCTGCATTCCTGGTAATACCCGACTTACACGACCTTTATAAATATTGCCGACAATTCCCCTTTTGGCTTCCCTTTCTATATGGATTTCTTGCAAAATCCCACCATCAATGTAGGCAACGCGCGTTTCAGATGGTGTGATATTGACTAATAACTCTGCTGTCATGAGTTCCCCTTCCCATCAACTAACGCAAAAAACTTTGTGATTAATTCGTGTGTTTCCACCAATGGCAAACCAACAACTGAGTGATAACTACCATTCAGCGTTTTAACAAAGCAACCCGCTTTTCCCTGAATACCATAAGCCCCCGCTTTGTCCATCGGCTCACCGGTTGCTACATAATCCAAAATTTCCTGTGTGGATAATTGGCGAAAGGTTACATCTGTAATAACTATATCACTTAAAGTACGCTGACTATCTGATATAGCAATAGCTGTAATCACCTGATGACTCTGACCGGAAAGTGCACTGAGCATTGCAACGGCATGTTGCTCGCTACGTGGTTTTTCTAGAACCTTACCATTCAATACAACAACAGTATCCGCTCCCAACACCAGAAAATCCTCCGGTGCAATAGCCACTCCCGCTAGAGATTTATCTTTTGCTAATCGGCTGACATACTGACGCGGAGTTTCACCCTCTTGCCGTTGCTCCTTTACCTGAGGAGAAAGAATTTCAAATTTAAAGTCCAATAATTCAACCAGCTCACGCCGCCTTGGTGAGCCGGAAGCCAGATAAAGGGTTTTCATGATGATATCGTCCTTACTACTACCTATCTCATTAGGCTATTTCATTTGCCATTTTGAGGTTATATACACTACTCATATCCTCAAGTTATTTGGAAAGAATGGCCTGCATCAGTAACGCCTGCTGGAATAAGCTCTGTCAGGACATTAAAAACAGCAATCCGACCACTAATGTACATTAAACTGACGACGGATTTTTCGCATTAACAGGAACAACCACGGCCAAAGAATACCATTGACCAAACTGTTCCAGAACACTTCTGGATGAAAAGCAACATTTGATAACAAAAATTCTGCCCAAAAAACGCTGAAATCCATCAGTACCGATAAAGCAACGACAACCAAAGCCTGCTGCCAAAGTGCCATATTGCGAAATAATTGAAACTTAAATGACACCAAATAACTCACAAGGCTGTAAGCCAAAGCGTTAACACCCAGTGTCGCTCCCTGAATCAAATCTACGATGATCCCCAATATAAAACCGGTACCAACACTGACTCTATGCGGTAACGCCATCACCCAATAAATCAACAATAGTGCCGACCAAGTTGGCCGATACATATAAATTTGCTCCGGCCACGGCATAATTTGCAGCACCATTGCAATCAAGAAAGATAACCAAATGATCCAACGCCCATGACTCCGGTATTGATTCATTAACGATTTCCCGAATTTATAAATTTAGCCGACGTTATTGTCGATTCAGCATCTTTTACTCTTTCTGTTGTCTTGGTTGCTTCATCAGAAACAGACGATGGTGCTGGTGGCCCCATTTCATTTGCATGTGGCAATACCTGAGGCATCATTTGCATTAAACGTTCGTTGGCTACACGATAAACCTCTGATGGCGGCAATGGTTCAGATGGATTATTATCCGCCCCCCACAACAACAACAAATAACGCAAACGCTGTAATTCTGCCGTTGGCCGAGCATGAATCACAGTATAAGCCCGTTGATTATCGACTTTAACTGACGAAACCACAGCAACCGGATAACCTTCCGGGAAACGCCCCCCTAACCCAGAAGTCACCAACACATCCCCAACCCGAATATCTGTGTTGCTTGGTAATAACTCAAACTGCAAATCATCAGTACAACCTGCACCAGCAATAATAGCCCTGATATCATTACGTAAGACCTGGATTGGTAAAGCATGAGTCGTATCACAAATCAGTAATACCCGGCTAGTAAACTGACTGACAGCAACAACCTGACCAACAATGCCTTTATCACTGATAACAGGTTGCCCTTCATAAACACCTTCTCTTGATCCCTTATCGATGACGACCTGATCACTATAAGGATTAGCCCTACCGGAGATCACCTGCGTCACCATCATGTGTTCATCCTGACGTAAAGGTGATCCCAATAGCTCACGCAAGCGGGAATTTTCTTGCTTAAGTTGGCCTAACAACAGCATATCGCTATTTTTCATCAATAATTCTTGGCGTAAAGCACGATTTTCCAATCGAAGTTGTTCACGGGAAGCAAGGGTTTCTGACACACCATCAAGCACTTGACGCGGGCCATTGGCGAGAAAATAAAATGGACTGACTACCGTATCCATATAATTACGGACTTTACTGAGAGCATCAAGGCGGCTGTCTGCCACAACCAAAGCAATGGCAACAATAACAGCAAAGAAAAGTCGTAATTGCAGGGAAGGCCCTCTGCTAAAAATTGGCTTCATAAGCTGCGCTATTCCAAACTGTACTGTTTCATAAACAATGGAATTCCCAGACAGCAATCGCAAGGAGGTCTGAGCTGCCCGTCATTCCCCCCTCACTTGCAAGTTAACACTCACTCCTCGCTGAAGAGTTCACCGCCATGCATGTCGATCATTTCAAGTGCTTTCCCGCCACCACGAGCAACACACGTCAATGGATCTTCCGCAACAATGACCGGAATACCAGTTTCCTCTATCAGTAAACGGTCAAGATTGCGCAATAATGCACCACCTCCGGTTAAGATCATACCTCGTTCTGAAATATCGGAAGCCAATTCTGGTGGACACTGCTCAAGAGCGACCATGACAGCACTGACAATACCCGTTAAAGGCTCTTGCAGAGCTTCAAGAATTTCATTGGAGTTAAGCGTAAAGCCACGTGGCACACCTTCAGCCAAGTTACGACCACGAACTTCAATCTCCAGCATCTCATCACCAGGATAAGCAGAACCGATCGTGTGCTTAATACGCTCAGCCGTTGCTTCACCAATCAGTGAACCATAATTACGACGAACGTAATTGATAATAGCCTCATCAAAGCGATCACCACCGATACGTACAGAAGATGAATAAACAACCCCGTTCAAAGAGATAACCGCCACTTCCGTAGTGCCACCACCAATATCCACAACCATTGAGCCCGTGGCTTCAGAAACAGGTAAGCCAGCACCAATCGCCGCAGCCATAGGTTCTTCAATCAAAAACACTTCACGAGCGCCAGCACTGAGTGCAGATTCACGGATTGCCCGACGCTCAACTTGCGTTGCACCAACCGGTACACAAACCAAAACTCGCGGGCTTGGACGCATGAAACTGTTGCTATGAACTTGCTTAATAAAGTGTTGCAGCATCTTCTCTGTAACATAAAAATCGGCAATCACCCCATCTTTCATCGGACGAATTGCAGCAATATTACCCGGTGTTCGACCCAGCATTTGCTTTGCTTCTTGCCCAACGGCAGCAACACTTTTCGATGAACCTGCACGATCCTGACGGATTGCGACGACAGAAGGTTCATTCAATACAATACCCTGACCTTTGACGTAAATAAGGGTATTGGCGGTACCCAAGTCAATAGACAAGTCGTTGGAAAACATGCCACGAAATTTTTTAAACATAGCGAAAGGATAATCCTGCAAGCTGGGGACGGAACGAAACCCGTCTACTCTACCAACCACATGAAGCAGCGACAAGGCGCACAAGCACCTGCTTCAATAAAAAAGTGGCTACGTTATTCATATCAACAACGTGATATTCTACGTTACTTCTCCCAAACGGAGCAGAAAAAAACTGCATAAAAATGGGTTAATTTTACCAATTACCGCTTTTTGACCAGTAGTTATTCCGGTAAGCTCACATCGACCCATGCCTCTGCTCACGATGACCAACACTTAACTACAAGTATGTAGTCTGTGTAGTGAGCAAATTAATGATGTAATAAACTGCGACTAAAATACAATACTTTCTGCTAAAAAATAATAAAAAACAGAATTTTCTGAAATAGAGCGCCATATGCAACTAAACTGGAATATGACAACGAGACTACAGGTAAAAATGCGAATAAATTCTGTTTTATAATCCACCAACACTTTATTTTTTCTTATATACCTTATGTAAATTACCCATTTTTATCTATCCTTATTTAATGACAAAATCAATTACAGAGAACAGAACGATAATGAAAGCCTTGTTACTTAAGCAACAACAGAATCAATTATCAACGTCCATAGAAGAAGTTGATGCTTCTCATCTTCCCGTAGGAGACGTTACCGTCGATATTCACTGGTCAACCCTGAACTATAAAGATGCATTAGCCATCACAGGTAAAGGGAAAATTGTCCGCCAATTCCCAATGATACCGGGTATTGATTTCTCTGGTATTGTACACAGTACCGAAGATCCCCGTTTTCATATCGGTCAGCATGTATTATTAACCGGCTGGGGGGTAGGAGAAAATCATTGGGGTGGACTGGCAGAACAAGCCAGAGTTTCTGGCGAATGGTTGACACCTTTACCTGCCGGTTTGGATAGCAGACAAGCAATGATCATTGGTACTGCTGGCTTTACCGCAATGCTGTGCGTTATCGCCCTGGAACAAGGTGATGTTAAGCCAGAAAGTGGTGATGTTATTGTGACAGGTGCCAGTGGTGGTGTAGGAAGTACGGCGATAGCACTACTCTCACAACTTGGCTATTCCGTTGTTGCCGTTAGCGGTAGACAAGAAAATCATGAATATTTGTTATCCCTAGGGGCAAAAAAGGTTTTGCCACGCCATGAATTTAGCCAACCGCCTCGCCCATTGGAAAAACAACTTTGGGCCGGAGCCATTGACACTGTAGGCGGTAATGTATTGGCAACAATACTGGCCCAAACTCACTATAACGGTACTGTTGCCGCCTGTGGCCTCGCCGGTAATACAAATCTGCCAACAACAGTGATGCCATTTATTTTACGTAACGTACGTCTGCAAGGCATAGAGTCCGTCACTGTTCCATCAGTCAAACGCCCCACCGTGTGGCAACGCCTGCAAAAGCTATTACCCGCTTCTTTTTATCAGCAAGCAACCACAGAGATAACGCTGGAACAAACCGTGGAATACGCCAATAAATTGATAGCTAACCAGGTTACAGGACGTACATTGGTAAGAGTTCGTTAAGAATTGTGATTAGCCTCTAAAGTACAGTGGTTTTATTCTTGACATTTTTTCTGATAAGACCAGTATTTAGCTGCTAAATGCTACGATATCATTATAATGTCGCGCTTTGTCGCCGAAATGAACTTGTGGCTGTTATAAAAAGATGACAACTCGTTAATATAGGATTATGTTGGGGCAGTTGTTGACAAATTGCCGGAGATACCAGCACAATGGCAGGAAAGTTTCACATTTTACTCCTTAACGGCCCTAACTTGAATATGTTAGGAACCCGGGAACCTGATATCTATGGCAGCTTAACGCTTGATGATATCGTCAGCAAATTGTCTGAAGAAGCCCATCAATCAGGGGTTAAATTCAGCCATCTGCAATCCAACGCAGAATTTGAGCTGATAAATAGAATTCATTCTGCACAGGGTAATACTGATTTTATCTTGATTAACCCTGCTGCATTCACGCATACCAGCGTGGCACTGCGTGATGCATTGCTGACAGTAAAGATCCCATTTATTGAGATCCACCTCTCCAATGTTCACGCGCGCGAGCCATTTCGTCATCACTCATACCTTTCAGATCTTGCTGTTGGTGTAATCTGCGGTTTAGGAGTAGATGGCTATAGCTTTGCATTACAGGCAGCGGTAAACCGCTTGTCAAAATTCAACTAAATGAAACAGAAGAGTACGGAATCACACTCATGGATATTCGTAAGATAAAAAAACTGATCGAGCTGGTTGAAGAATCTGGCATTTCTGAACTGGAAATTTCTGAAGGGGAAGAGTCAGTGCGCATCAGCCGCGCATTAGCTCCCCAGAGTTTTCCGGCAGCTCAACAATATATTCCCGTTCAAGCACAACAACCTGCGCTGGCTAATGTTGTTGCGCCTTCTCAAGCTCTACCAGAAGCGATCAGCAGCAGATCGGCTGCAATCGACGGTCACGTTGTTCGTTCCCCAATGGTAGGTACCTTCTATCGTACACCTAGCCCAGATGCGAAACCATTTATCGAAATCGGCCAGCGTGTCAATGTGGGTGACACCCTATGCATCGTTGAAGCAATGAAAATGATGAATCAGATCGAAGCCGACAAAGCAGGTGTGGTTAAAAAGATTCTTGTGGAAAGCGGTCAACCCGTTGAATTTGACGAGCCATTAGTCGTCATCGAATAACGAGGCGTTCCCATGCTTGATAAAATTGTAATTGCTAACCGTGGTGAAATTGCCCTGCGTATCCTACGAGCTTGTAAAGAGTTGGGGATCAAAACCGTTGCGGTACATTCCTCCGCGGATCGTGACTTAAAACACGTACTGCTGGCAGACGAAACTATCTGTATTGGCCCGGCAGCTTCTGCAAAAAGCTACCTGAATATCCCGGCAATTATTTCTGCGGCAGAAATCACGGGTGCTGTGGCTATTCACCCTGGCTACGGTTTTCTATCTGAAAATGCAGATTTTGCTGAACAGGTTGAGCGTTCTGGCTTTATTTTTATCGGCCCAAAAGCAGAAACGATCCGCCTGATGGGTGATAAAGTTTCTGCTATCAATGCGATGAAAAAAGCAGGCGTTCCTTGTGTACCTGGCTCTGATGGCCCATTGTCTGATGACACGGAGAAAAACAAAGCCTTCGCTAAACGCATTGGCTATCCTGTCATCATCAAAGCATCCGGCGGCGGCGGCGGTCGCGGTATGCGCGTCGTCCGCAGTGATAAAGATCTGGAACAATCAATCAATATGACCCGTGCGGAAGCAAAAGCTGCTTTCAATAACGATATGGTTTACATGGAAAAATTCCTTGAGAATCCACGTCATATTGAGATCCAAGTATTGGCTGACGGTCAAGGTCAAGCAATTTATCTGGCTGAGCGTGATTGCTCCATGCAACGCCGTCACCAGAAAGTTGTCGAAGAAGCCCCTGCACCAGGAATCACGCCAGAAATGCGTCGCAGTATTGGTGAACGCTGTGCTAACGCATGTATCGAAATTGGCTATCGTGGTGCCGGTACTTTCGAATTCCTGTATGAAAACGGTGAATTCTATTTCATTGAGATGAATACCCGTATTCAGGTTGAACATCCAGTTACGGAAATGATTACCGGTGTTGATCTGATTAAAGAGCAGTTGCGGATTGCCGCAGGTATGCCACTTTCAATTAAGCAGAAAGATGTTGTTATTCGTGGTCACGCTATTGAATGTCGTATCAATGCCGAAGATCCGAACACATTCCTGCCAAGCCCAGGTAAAATTACCCGCTTCCACTCGCCGGGTGGATTTGGTGTACGTTGGGAATCGCATATTTATGCTGGCTACACCGTTCCCCCTTACTATGATTCAATGATTGGTAAGCTGATTACTTACGGTGAAAATCGTGACAATGCCATTGCCCGCATGAAAAATGCATTGGCAGAATTGATCATTGATGGCATCAAGACAAATATCGAGCTTCAACAGGCGATAATGAATGATGAAAACTTTCAGAATGGCGGTACTAATATCCACTATCTGGAGAAAAAACTGGGGTTACAGGAAACTTAAAACCCGTTTAATAGCATCAATACCTTTGAAGGAGCGCTTAAACGCTCCTTCGGATTGCTGACAAAGTGCGGCTTTTTAGCCGACACTTTGTTTTAATCAAGTTCTGTTCTCCAAACGGAATTTACCACCACGTTAAAACCCACCTTGAGGTAAAATCAGTGTGGTTTTAAAATCTGGAAAAAGGGCAAGCGCATCACGAAAAAACCGGTAAAAACGTTAGTCATTAAAGGTAAAACCGAAAGTGATTAAAGATTTTTTAAAGCAGGTAAAAAAACTCGGTACTATACTGATATTAGAAGAGAAAACATCAGGAAAAATGGCTTTTAAATCTATTAACCGCATTAAGAAAATTTTCTCAAACAAAAGATTTTGCATGACTGAAAGACGTTTTCGAAAAATGAAGATAATCGTTAAAAAAAGCTGAGAAGCTTTTAGATTAAACATGGAAAAAAGAACAAAAACGTTTAAAAGCATTAAAGATGATTAAAGAAATGAGCGCCCCTGTAATTTAAACTGGCTTTACACTATTTTAAATCGCCAATAATATGGCTTTTCTACGGTTCAATTAAACCGTTTCTCTTTATAAAAACCATTGCCCGTCAACTTCACAAATGATTTTTATATTGCTATACCCTATGAATTTCAAGATGCATCGCGACGGCAAGGGAGTGAATCCCCGGGAGCATAGCAAGCTATGTCCGGGGTGAGAGAGTGGGGGCAACTTGAAAGATAACAGGTATATATTATTAACCATTTTTCATTCCTATTTTAGTTTCTATTGTTTGTTTTTACTTACTTATTTTCTTTATCACCTCTATTACCCGTTATATAAATAATACTACCGACCAAAGAAACAACTGTGATGATAGATGCCACTTTAATAGGTTCATGATGAGATATATAACCAATAAGCAATGATGCCAGTCCCGCACTACCTAATTGCAATGTTCCCATTACGCCGGAAGCTGTCCCTGCCGCTTGAGAATGCGTGGCAATTGCCGATGCAGTACCTAGTGGTAGTAAAAAACCATTACCGAAAGTCAATACTGATATTGTTAGCACAGAAGTTATCAATGGGTAGGGACTAAAAAACATTTGTATCGTGAAAGCAATACCTCCAATAGCAAAAATGAGATAGCCATGAGAAATCGTCTTTCTCATGCCCTGCCGGCGACTTAATTTCTTCGCAGTAAGATTACCCAACACATAACTCAAAGAGAGCATTATATAGGTGTAACCAACATATTTTTCTGGTAATCCCATAGCGGTAAGAATAAATGGAGACTCAATCAAATAAGAAAAATATGCCGTATAAGCGAAGCAAGGTATTGCTGCATAGTAGAGAAATTCTTTATTCATTATCACTTGGTAAGTACTAACCAATACATTTTTAATACTTAATTTTTGGCGTTTATTTATTGGTAGTGATTCTTTCAGAACTAGCAAGCACAATATAAGCGTGACTGTTATAAATAAAGTAAGAAATAAAAAACAGGATCTCCAGCCATAATATTCACTTAACATACCGCCGATCATTGGTGCGATAGCGGGTGACATTCCCACAAAAGGGAAAATAATCAGATACAAATTGGCTGCCTCTTCTTTCTCCATCAGATCACTAATAATGGCACGACTTAATGTAATACCAGCACAAGCGCCTATTCCCTGAAATAAACGCAATAATAGTAACTCACTAATATGTGTACTGTAAAAAATACCGATTGTTGAAATCAGCCATATAATCATTCCAGAAATAAGAACAATTTTCCTTCCTAAACAATCACTTAATGGCCCATAAATAAGTTGAGAAAAGGCTATACCAAATAGAAATATAGTTATTGTACTTTGTATACTAGATTCGCTAACGTGATAATAGTTTCCCATCTTACTCAAGGCGGGTAGAAATATATCCGATGAAACCAACCCCCCCATAGAAAGAAAAGCCATTAAAACGATAAATAATAAAGATTTATTTTTCATGGACCATAACCAATCAATATAATAAACATTATCCCTGAATAAATTCCGTATAAAATAAAAGTCATGTACCAGTTAAATTTACATTAAATGCACACAATCACTTATTTAATGAAAAAACCAATACCTTGCATGTAAGAACAACAAATTACTTTGCATATTATCTTGTGCTGCAAGAATTAAGAACTCTTTATAACAACATAAAGACAAAATCCCACCCATGCTTTAGATTAATAATTTTTTACTCTATAAATACCCCCTCCAAGTATTGAGATACTTTTACACAACTTCTTTAATAATTAACTTTTACAAAAATAAATTCATGTAAATATTAATTAAAAAAATAGTAACACCAACATCACTTTTAGCAAACAAAAAAACATAGAATTTAAGTTCAAAAATGAATAAAAAAAACACAAAACACAACATATAATACTAAAAAAATCATTTTGAAATTCCAGCACGAACATGTACTTGCCCTTTTTGTACCAAGCACAATGCAGCATAGAGATCTATACCCTATGGATTTCAAGATGCATTGCGACGGCAAGGGAGTGAATCCCCGGGAGCATAGCAAACTATGTGACTGGGGTGAGCGAGCGCAGCCAACAAAGAGGCAACTTGAAGGATAACGGGTATACACAATTTTCCTGAATAAATCCGCATCTTGCCTTACAATCCTTCCCTTCCCATCCTAATTTATTTAATTACCGGAAGAACGAATGGACAGACGATTTGTTCAATCCCATAAAGAAGCACTTTGGGCTGTGTTCCTAACGCTTGCTTACCTTATTGGCTGGCTATTGACAGCCTATTTACCCAGCAATGCTCCCGGTGTCACCGGCTTACCTCGCTGGTTTGAAATGGCATGTTTGTTACTACCAGTTGTATTCATCATCCTCTGCTGGTTAATGGTGAAGTTTATTTTCAAAGAAGTCCCGCTGGAGGATGAGAATGCAAAGTGAAGTTATCTTACCTCTGCTTGGCTATCTTGCACTGGTATTTCTCCTGTCAGTTTACGCTTATCGACGCCACCAGAAAGGCCCCTTCCTGACTGAGTATTTCCTTGGCAACCGCTCAATGGGCGGCTTTGTATTAGCAATGACCATTACTGCCACCTATATCAGTGCCAGCTCATTCATCGGCGGGCCAGGAGCAGCCTATAAATATGGCCTGGGATGGGTATTACTGTCGCTGATTCAGTTGCCGGCAATATGGCTTTCCCTGGGTGTGTTAGGTAAAAAATTTGCCATTCTCGCTCGTCGCTATAATGCCGTTACTCTTAATGACATGTTGTATGCCCGTTATGGCAGTCGTTTTCTGGTTTGGTTTGCCAGCCTAAGCCTTTTAGTCGCTTTTGTTGGCGCGATGACCGTTCAGTTTATTGGCGGTGCACGCCTGCTGGAAACTGCTGCGGGTATCCCTTATGGTACTGGATTAATGATTTTCGGTATCTCTATCGCTCTCTATACCGCATTTGGAGGCTTTAGAGCGAGTGTCCTCAATGATGCCCTACAAGGACTGGTCATGTTGTTAGGCACTGTTCTACTGCTGGTAGCGATTATCTATAAGGCGGGAGGTCTGTCAGAAGCGGTCACCACATTACGAACAATTAATCCGGAGCTGGTTTCCCCACAAGGTGCAGACCATATCCTCAACGGGCCTTTCATGGCATCGTTCTGGGTACTGGTCTGTTTCGGCGTAATTGGGTTACCTCATACCGCCGTTCGTTGCATCTCCTACCGCGATAGCAAAGCTGTTCACCGTGGGATCATCATCGGAACCATCGTCATGACGATCCTCATGTTTGGTATGCATTTAGCAGGAGCACTTGGTCGAGCGATTATTCCTGATCTGACCATTCCCGATCAGGTGATTCCAACATTGATGATCACCGTATTGCCACCATTCGCTGCTGGAATTTTTCTAGCCGCACCGATGGCTGCCATTATGTCCACAATTAATGCACAACTGCTGCAATCTTCTGCAACCATCGTCAAAGATCTCTATCTAAACTTATTTCCACAACAAATCGTGCAGGAAAAAAAATTAGCCCGGATTTCCAGTTTTTCTACCCTGATTCTTGGTTTATTGCTACTTTTAGCCGCCTGGCGCCCCCCCGAAATGATTATCTGGCTGAATCTTCTGGCTTTCGGTGGCTTACAGGCCGTATTCCTCTGGCCATTAGTTCTGGGCTTGTATTGGGAAAAGGCCAATGCCTATGGCGCTATCAGTTCGATGATTACAGGGGCAACAAGCTACACTCTGCTTGCTAGTTTCAATATCCATCTATTGGGCTTCCATCCGATAGTGCCATCATTGCTACTTAGCCTATTGGCTTTCTGGATGGGCAATACCATCGGCCAGCGATTACCGCCAAAAGCCGTCAGACCACACTAAGTTGGTCACTTTTAATCTATTTTCAATTAAGGAGAATTTTTTATGCCCTGGATACAACTTCGATTAAATACTACAGGACAGCTCGCTGAATCCCTTGGAGATGCTCTAATGGAAAATGGAGCAGTATCAGTCACCTTTCAAGACAGCCACGATAATCCCGTATTCGAACCCTTACCAGGCGAGACTCGTTTATGGGGAGACACAGATGTCATCGGGCTTTATGATGCTGAAACAGATATGAAAGCAGTTATCAGCCAGCTCGAACAAGTTCCTGAGTTGGGTGAAAGATTTATTCATAAAATTGAGCAGTTGGAAGACAAAGACTGGGAACGTGAATGGATGGATAACTTCCATCCAATGCGCTTTGGCAACCGCTTGTGGATCTGTCCAAGCTGGCGCGACGTCCCTGATCCAGATGCTGTCAACGTTATGCTGGACCCTGGGCTGGCTTTTGGTACAGGTACTCATCCAACCACATCGTTATGTCTGCAATGGTTAGACAGTCTCAATCTGGAAGGTAAAACGGTTATCGATTTTGGTTGCGGCTCCGGCATACTGGCAATTGCGGCGCTAAAACTCGGTGCAACGCACGCTATTGGCATAGATATCGACCCACAAGCTATTCAGGCCAGCCGAGACAACGCAGAGCGTAATGGCGTTCTGGAGCATTTAACGTTATATTTGGCGAAAGATACACCAACCGATCTTGAATCTGATGTAGTAATTGCTAATATTTTGGCAGGCCCTCTGCGTGAACTTGCCCCTGTGATTGGTGCATTACCAAAACCGGGTGGCCTGTTAGGTTTGTCGGGTATTTTAACGAACCAAGCAGAAAGTGTTATTCAGGCTTATACTGATAAATTCGTAATCGATCCTGTTGCGGAACGGGAAGAATGGTGTCGGATATCTGGGGTAAAAATAGCAACAAATTGAAATTATTTTATTTTGTTATAATCGAAAGTGTAAATTTCAATCACTTATTGATGGCAATCCGTGCTATCAGCAAACTTACTGATAGAAAAATCCTAAGTGATAAACTTTACCAATAACATATAACACCATGTTATTTATGAATAATTATATTTACCCCAGCAGAAAAGTTGGAAAAAAGTTGTAACAAATGACGATTTGCTCAAAGTTTGGCCTTTCATATTTTGCGAAAAATGCGTAATATACGCGCCCTTGCAGTCACAGTATGGCCACTCTTTCTTCGTCTATGCGTATCGGACAATACCAGCTGAAAAACTGTCTTATTGCGGCCCCAATGGCTGGCATAACTGACCGCCCGTTTCGGTCACTATGTTACAAAATGGGTGCAGGTATGACAGTATCGGAAATGCTTTCTTCCAACCCTCAGGTCTGGAAGACAGACAAATCCCGGCTACGTATGGTTCACAGTGACGAACCGGGAATTCGTTCCGTGCAAATTGCTGGAAGTGATCCCGATGAAATGGCAGCGGCAGCGAAGATCAACGTCGCTAATGGTGCTCAGATCATTGATATCAACATGGGGTGTCCAGCCAAGAAAGTGAATCGTAAGCTAGCAGGTTCGGCTTTACTACGTTACCCAGAATTGGTCGAAAAGATCCTTTCTGCCGTTGTAAACGCAGTAGATGTTCCTGTTACGCTAAAAATTCGCACTGGATGGTCGCCAGAAGAACGAAACTGTGTAAAGATTGCCCAATTGGCCGAGCATTGTGGTATCCAAGCTCTGGCGATCCACGGCAGGACTCGTTCCTGTTTGTTTAACGGAGAGGCAGAGTACGACAATATTCGGACAGTTAAGCAGACTGTTGCCATCCCGGTTATTGCCAATGGCGACATTACTGACCCGCTTAAAGCCAGAGCAGTGCTTGAATACACCGGGGCTGATGCCCTGATGATAGGCCGCGCTGCTCAGGGAAGACCCTGGATCTTCCGGGAAATCCAGCACTATCTGGCAACAGGAGAACTGCTGTCACCGATGCCGATTGGCGAAGTGCAGCATTTAATGAACGAGCATATACAGGAATTGCACGACTTTTATGGTCCAGGCAAGGGAGCCCGTATCGCACGTAAGCATGTATCCTGGTATCTCCGGGAGCATGCTCCTGATGACCAGTTCCGGCGCACATTCAACACCATAGAGGATGCCAGCGAACAGCTGGAGGTGTTGGGGGCATATTTCGAAAATTTTGCGTAATATAAAGAAAAGAGCTGACAGAACTATGTTCGAACAACGCGTAAATTCTGACGTACTAACCGTTGCTACTGTAAATTCACAAGATCAGGTAACCCAAAAACCTTTACGTGATTCAGTTAAACAAGCACTGAAGAACTATTTTGCTCAATTAAACGGTCAAGATGTTAATGATCTGTATGAGCTGGTATTGGCTGAAGTGGAACAGCCATTGTTGGACATGGTGATGCAATACACCCGTGGCAACCAAACACGTGCTGCCCTGATGATGGGCATCAACCGTGGCACACTGCGTAAGAAATTGAAAAAATATGGCATGAACTAATCACTAAAGTTAGTTCATTAAAAAAGGCGCTGTACCTCTTGGTAAAGTGCCTTTTTTGCCAAACCAAGAAAAGTAATGCCGAATTTTGGGGGCCTTACGCAACAAAATGCAGATTATTAGGTTGCCTGGCAATCCTAAAATCTGCATCAAGCCTCTTTCTTGCCTATCTCACAGCGATATATACCCGTTATCCTTCAAGTTGCCTCTTTGTTGGCTGCACTCTCTCACCCCGGTCACATAGTTCTCTATGCTCCCGGGGATTCGCTCCCTTGCCGCCGCGATGCATCTTGAAATCCATAGGGTATAGAACGGTTTCGTTACTTATTGCCTTACCCTATAATTCCATTTTGGTTAGAGTATGTTAGTGTCCTTTTCAGACATAAAATTTTATTTTAAATACTCTTTTAACCGTAATTTACCAATATTCTTCTCTGATGGCTGACTACTTACAATCCAGAATCCGTCCAACGTCAGCTTATTCCGTAACTGATATATTATTTTCAGTCCTTATTAACATGAAAAAATTGATTATAACTAACAATAAAATAAAACAACCACAGCACATCAAGACAACACCAAGATGTTGGCTCCAACCCGCTAGCGCAAGACCTATGCCTAACATCAAATAATAAAGCAAGCCTAATAGCGCTCCTGCTGTTCCCAATCTATCCGTATAATTAATCAATGCAGAAGCCAAGATATTAGGGACTGCAATTCCGTAAGACAGAACAATCAAAACCATAGGCAAGATAAACAACCAGGTATCTTCCAGAACCATTATCATCCCCCCTCCTATCAGGGTGATAATAGAAGCAAGCAACATTAAGTTCGATGAATGCCACCTTTTGTTCAACAAGAATCTATTTAAAAAGGCACCAATACCGGCTCCCAGCGCCAAAAGCAATCCGGTATAACCAAACATCTCAGAGGAAAGTCCCAACCGTTCAAAATCGAATGGGGCCAATTGATAATAGCTAAACAAACATAGATTAAAGAACGCTATTAACAGCGCATTGCACCAAATTGCTACATCCTTAAGCATGATAATCAAAGTATCTATTAACGATATTGTTACCATTGACACTGGGCGGGTTTCAGGCAGACAAATAGCAGACCAACCTGATAGTAATACCGCAAGTAAAGATAAGCCGGAAAAGACACCTTTATATCCCCAGAAGTACACCAAAATAGAACCACTTACCATGCCAACTGCCGGACTTACTGCTAAAGCTACTCCCATGATAGAAAACACACGAGCTAATTCACTTCCTTGATAAGAATCTCTCATTATTGTTTGAGTTCCTACCGAGCCTACTGCGGCACCGAATGCAGATAACATTCTGGCGGCCAGTAATAATTCAAATTGGACGCTGAACAATGCCATTAATGAAGCACCGCTATAGAGTAATAATCCACTCAATATCGTTGGCCGTCTTCCTATGAGATCGCACATACGCCCCCAAACGACTACACCGATAGCAAAAGCGAAAAAATATAAAGATAAAGTTTGAGCGGCTTGCTCAACACTCACTTTAAATTCCTTTGCGATATTGGTTAATGCCGGGCTATAGATGGTTTCTACAATTTGTGGAAACATCATTAGCGCTGTTGCCAGCGTAAGTCCAAGTTTACGTTGCATTGTATTTTTCTTAATCAATTAGACCATAAAACGTAAATTAGCATGCTCTCAATTGTCGCATTACAATAATAAAGACAATTTATTTATTAAATAGGACATAAATATGACATGGCTTTCTCGTGATGATAGTTTTGATCCTGATAGCTTTGGAGTACCGGTAGTAGGGATTGCGGCTGAACTAGGCCAGCATGACTCAGGATTTCATCAACATGAAATGGGACAATTATTATTTACCCAGCAAGGGTGCATCAATATCACCCTGGCAGATCACTTATGCATACTTCCACCAACTCGGGTTGCCTGGATTCCACCGCGTATTATTCATAGAGCAGAAATAAAAGGCTCCGTCGGGTATCGTTCGATTTATTTAGATGTAAATCGGATCGGATATTTAGCAGAACACGTTGAGGTATTGGAAGTTACACCTCTGTTACGCGAAGTATTAGAGAGAATAGCGCTGGCTCCCTTTAATACAGATTGGTTACAAGGAGCTGCTGCTAACCTATTGGCTGTTTGTTTTGACGAAATCCATCTGGCAAAAAGAGAACCGACATTATTACCACTCCCTTTTGACCGCCGTTTGGCCCGTATTCCTATGACCACACTGCCACCAACACTCAAAATACTGGCAATGAATATCGGAGCCAGCGAAAAAACCATCAGTCGGATATTTCGCCGAGAAACAGGACTTAGCTATCAACAATGGCGACAACAGTGGCGTTTAATCAAGTCTATAGAATTACTAGCAAAACAGGGTAATTTGTCATCTGTCGCTAGCGAATTAGAATTTGCCAGTGATAGTGCTTTTGCAATCTTTTTCAAGAAAATGACCGGTCGATCACCAAGAGAATATATGTCTGCTTATAAGGAACGTAGTTATTGAAGTAAATAGTTATTGAAGTAAATAGTTATTGAAGTAAATAGTTTTTTAAGTAAATAGTTATTGAGGTGATATACAAAAATTGCCGACATCAAAGGAACCATTCACCATATAAACATAGACGTCGGCAAGTGCATCAAATAATTAAATAAAAGCTAATAACATTCTACGTACATAAAATATACTTGTTAAAAGCTATTATTTTTCATCATCATTTATTAACTGATAAGATACAGCGATATTTGCTGCCTGACCTGCTAATGGGCTGTAATCACTGGACAAATATATCCCTGCAATATAGTGACTTTCACCAACATAAAATTTCCTATATCGAGATGTTCCAGGTGCGCCAAATGACAATGAACGACCATCACTCAAAGTAAAGACCGCTTGATCAACAGCACCATTGCCCCATACTTCCAAACTGGTAATTCGACTGCCATTCAGAGAAATAGATGCCGTCTCACCAGATATTGTACCTAATCGATGGCTATTACCATCATCAAAAACAACTGTCAGCCCTCCGACTCTCGGAGCCCCTCCAATACGCACAATATGCCCCGTTAACGAATCTATCTTTCTTCTTTTTCCTCCATTAAGAGCCGGTTTGAGAGGTGGAGCCATATCTTTCTCTGGAGTCAATGCCTGAATTCTGGCTTTTGCTGTTTGACGATCAAAGAAAGTAGAATAACTTAAAACATCAACATAGATTCTATTATTTACCGACTCGGCTTCACTTAATTTATCCCAAATACTGATATATTCAACCCCATGTAAACGACAGTGACCATGAACAGACATAACATTATTTGCAACAGTGTCAGCCGTCGAGTTATTAAGAGCATCATTAAGCTCTCTATCATATATATTATTAATATAACTATTAGCCTGTTCTACCGTCTTTTTGATTAATCCTCGGACTTTTTCAATATCAATATCACTAAGCCCGATTTCATTTCTTCTCTCTAAACCAGCAACCCAATATGTTATCTGCATCATAACCGTAGTAGAAAACATGGGTAATATTTGATAGTTAACATCATCCGAAAAATTATTAAATTTTTTGTGATAACCATCTATATTTTCTGCCAGATTATTAAAAGCACTCCTCGCTTCTTCAGATCCTGGATGCTTATCAAGAAGGTCAGCAACGGTTGCCATTCGCTCTTGTATATATACCCAAGAAACTTCAAGATGCAGTTTTTAGCACCTGAAAATGGTCGTTAATTCTAGACATCAGCGAGTCCGCTATATCCGGTAGCGTTGTGGTGAAAAATTTGAAGACGTTGTCTCGAAATT
>NZ_CAWPHH010000045.1:0-30048 GCF_963887965.1 Photorhabdus sp. RW14-46
GTTTCAATGCCGCTGTTTCCTCTGTTGAATTTATTAATACATTTTACGATCTGATTTGGAATATTGACACAGCAAATACTTACGGGCTGGATGTGTGGGGAAAAATAGTGAATGTCAGCAGGCGGCTGACTGTTAATGAAAATGTAAAATATATAGGTTTTGGTGAAGCTTTACTGAATGTTCCGACAACGATAGATCCAAATCCATTTGACCAAGCACCATTTTATTCCGGGGAGTCAAAAACAAAAACTATTGAGCTATCAGATCTGATGTACCGAAAGCTAATTATGATGAAAGCCATGTCAAATATATCTGACTGCACTATACCAAACATCAACAGAATGCTTGTTTATATGTTTAGCGATAGCGGACGTGCATATATCACTGATGATGGAAATATGAAGATGAGTTATGTATTTGAATTTCAGCTATCAACAGCAGAATTAGCAATTGTTCAAACATCGAGAGCACTGCCTTACCCGGTTGGTGTCAGTGTCGCAATCGTTCAAAGGATACCAACAAATGAAATCAACTGAAAAACCTAATCTTATTGCTGTTCCGTTTGCGAGCGCCGGAGGCTATAACGAGATTGCAACAAAATCAACTGAAAGCAGCTTGGCAAAAGGAGTAGCTACGTATCCGAGCGGTTTCCCCCCGTTAACGATGACAGCAATATCTGCTGGTGGAATTCCTCCATCTGGCAAGGATATGAACGGGATATTGAATGATATTACTACCGCAATACGTTATTCAATGTCTGGTGGCTTGTATTCGTATAATGCTGACTTTAGTGCTGCCATTGATGGTTATCCTAAAGGGGCCATTGTTGCCAGTTCTGATGGAAGTAAAATTTGGTGGAATGAGGTAGAAGATAACAATACAGATCCGGATAGTACATCAGTTTCCGGTTGGAAAAATCTACTAGCAGATCCTAATGGGTTATTTCTACAGAAAGCGAATAACTTATCTGATATTAATAACAAAGCGACAGCACGTAATAATTTAGGACTGGGAGAGATTGCAACTCAAGATTTGATTCCTGACGCCACACTTATAGAAAAAGGCATCACCCAACTTACAGACAAGACAGGTAACAGTAATACCCTTGCAGCAACTCAGAAACTTGTTTCTGATGTGAATGATAATGCCAATAATAAGCTCGCTAAAAATCAAAATGGAGCAGACATCTTCAATAAAACTGAATTTGTAAAAAATATCGGTTTATCGGAAATGGTGGAGTTGGCTAAAGGGGCGGTGCCGAATAGCCGGAAAATTAACGGGAAGCCGTTGGCCGGGGATATTAGTTTGAATGCTGGGGATGTGGGAAGTTATGCTAAATCTGAGAGCGATAATACTTTCTTACGCATTTCTAGCAATAAAACCGCAACCGTTGGCAGTTTACTGATTGACAGTAAAACTCCTTTTCCTAAATTGCGTTTCAAATCGAAAGATGGATATATATTGGGAATTAACGGTTCTGAAGGGAAATTGTTGCATATCTATTCTGACGATCCCAAGAATCAGCGGCGTTACAATATATTAGCGCCTGAGAGAAGTGGTACTCTTGCATTACAAAATACAGCTATAAAATCCGAAAATGGTTGGTGGCAATGTGGAGATACGGGGGTAATTATTCAATGGGTTAAAGTCCCATCAGCTCAACAATCATGGATAAAGGTAAATTATCCAATTTCTTTTAAAAATAAGCTTTTTGGCTATATTGCAAGTATGTCGAGTATCAATACATCAACTGGCCACACATTAGTACGTAATGCAACACTATCGACATTTGAATATCAAGCAGGTACTCCCAACAATGATGAGAATCCAGGCAAAGTTGTACATATATTATTTTGGGGGGTATAAATGGTCTATTTCTCCAGAAAAGAATGTGTTTTTTATAATGAAGCTCATGAAGAGTGTGTTGAAATAACAGCAGAAAAACACAATGAATTACTTGACGGTCAATCACGCGGGTTTGCTATCGTCAGTGATAAAGAGGGTTATCCAATTCTTACAGAACAAGCACAGTCTGTTTATCACAAGTGGGATAGTGAAAAGTGGATAATATCAGAAAGTGATAAAATAAAGCTCAGACGGGAACAGCAGCAGCAAGCAGAACATAAGAAACAGCAACTTATGCTCACTGTAAGTAAACAGATCGCTCCGTTACAAGATGCTGTAGATTTGGAGATGTCGAGTGATAAGGAAAAATCGCTGTTAGCAGAGTTAAAAAAATATAGAGTATTATTGAACCGCGTTGATGTTAATTTAGCGTCAGATATTAACTGGCCCGAAAAACCCTTAGAATAATGGAATCAGGGCCAATTGAACCGACCTCCAATAGTTAGATAAGTCTAATCAAATATGGCTTTTTTGCACTACTCTGACTGAATCGTCCTCAAAATGTTGGATAATCATCCAACATTTAAGGATATAGTCCATTTATGCTTTAGTCTATTAGGTAATCATCAACCCACCAGGATAATACTTAATCCAGTCAATAGCAGCACTAGGGTTAAATGGCTCAATACTCAGTCCTTCCAGGCATTGCCAGAGTTCCTGAGTGTTCTGGGCGGTAATAACAATACAGTCCGGCATCACCCGGATTTTTAGTGGCATTCCAAAGGTAAATCCCGCTTCCTGTAACCATTTTCCTTTTAAAGAAATGCCGTTTTTAGCTACCTTGCCAAAACGTTCAGCTTGGGAAATTCGGCGAATTGTTTTATTATCGCGTTTAGCCATAATTAACTACCTTATATAGTTAGTTGTGGTAAGCAGGGTTATCGGGTGGCAGCCCGGTAGCTCTGCGTCAGTGAAAATAGTCTCTCAATGTTGAATTATGAACGATAGGTTACCTTTCTGCAATAAAAATATGACCTATAGTTTACCTGGGCTTTTCGTTGTCAGGCAGTCCATTGAGGGCGTCATTCCAGTGTTGATCCCGTTCTATATTATTCACTATTTTGCTGATCCATGTTTCTGATTTGCCCCACCGTATAGCCAGCTCGCGGCGCGTCCAGCCTTTTCGTTTCATTTCAGACTTAAACAATTCTGGCGGTATACGTTTCAAAATTACTCCACAAATATAAACTGTTTATCGACACATCATAGTATAGCCATTTCGCCGATAGGGTGACATTGGTAAATAAAATGACCGCTTAAGTGGCACAAGCCGAACTCCATGAGCATAGGATATGCCACACCAGAAATACCTATCACTAAGGTGATTGTTACATGAAGTTGGGTTACATGCATGCGTCAAAAACTGACGGTATCAAGTGCTGGATTTATGAATAATGCCCTATGAGGCAGAGATCTGGTGAGGCATTTTATTTTGTACTATAAATTATAAAATAGAGGTAGTTGCTATGTGTTACAGACATAAAAAAACCAACCTAATTATGGTTGGTTTTTCCAAAAGCTCCGCGGCTCCTTTGCGTATCCTTTTGTGTCCCTTCATTGTCCGGTCAGTGTCCAATCAACTTTGCTAACTCACTGTTTTTAAAGCTGTTGTCCTATCACTGTCCCTACTAAATTGGTGGAGCTGGCGGGAGTTGAACCCGCGTCCGAAATTCCTACATCCTTGGTACTACATGCTTAGTCTAATCTTTACATTCGCTTGCCAGCTGCGGACAGACACGCCACTCACAAACTAGCCTGATTAGATTTAACGCTTCAACCCCAGGCAAGGCATCCACGCGATCTCTTTTGGGTTTGACCTCTCTTGATCCCCGTCCTAAGAGCGGAGGCTAGGGAGAGAGGGCTCTGCGCAGGTTATTAAGCTGCTAGTGCGTATTTTTCGTCGTTTGCGACTATTTTTTTGCGGCTTTTTACGAGGCCAACCGCCCCTCGGCATGCACCTTGGGTTTCGCGAATCCCGTCGAATCCAGAATCAGCCCCAAGTGTCTTAAACGCAAGTATATCAGAATACTAAACTATAATGCCAGAATTTATCGCCCAGCATTCTTCATAATACGTGCTTTGTCTAATTTCCATTCACGTTCTTTGATGTCCGAACGTTTGTCGTGTGCCTTTTTGCCTTTTGCTACGCCAATTCTGACTTTGCACCAAGCGTTTTTCCAATAGAGAGATAAGGCAACAACGGTATAACCTTCACGATTGACTCGACCATATAATGAGTCAAGTTCGCGCTGATTAAGTAAGAGTTTGCGTGAACGCATTGGATCACAGACGACATGGGAAGAAGCTACATTTAACGGGGTGATGGTGGCACCAAAAAGATAAGCGTCTCCATCTTTGAGCAAAACGTAACTGTCGCTGATGTTGGCTTTACCAGCGCGCAGTGATTTGACTTCCCATCCTTGTAACGAGAGACCCGCTTCAAATTCTTCTTCAATGAAGTATTCGTGACGAGCTCGTCTATTCATGGCAATGGTTGCCGAACCGGGTTTGTGTGCTTTTTTCTTTGTCATAGTGTATGCATTATACTGAATGCTTTGGTGAAAGAAATCTTTTCCCGCGCATATTTGCTGATTAATGCGTGTTTATTGCATTATACGCTGACAGTTTTTTCTTTGATCACGTATAGGTGATATTATTTGCTACAATTAAGCCTTACAGGAAATTATATGCCACAGATTAGTCGCTCTGCGTTAGTACCTTACAGCGTGGAACAAATGTACAAATTGGTCAATGATGTCGGTTCTTATCCGGATTTTTTACCGGGGTGTGTTGGTAGTCGTGTGTTGAGTGTTAGCAATAACGAAATGACTGCGTCAGTCGATGTTTCGAAAGCGGGTATAAGCAAGACCTTTGTTACCCGGAATATTCTGACCGATAACCAAAGCATTAATATGCAACTGGTCGATGGGCCTTTTCGTAAGTTAATGGGAGGCTGGCAGTTCATACCATTGAGTGAAGATGCCTGTAAAGTTGAGTTGCACCTTGATTTTGAATTCACTAATAAGCTGATTGAATTGGCTTTTGGTAAGATTTTTAAGGAGCTGGCTGGAAGTATGGTGCAGGCTTTTACTCTACGTGCACGCGAGGTTTATCGTGTCTGATATCAATGTTGAAGTTGTTTATGCATTGCCTGATCGTCAATATCTGCGTACGGTGAAATTGGCTCAAGGCTCAACAGTTGAGCAGGCAATAGTTGCATCAGGTTTGCTGACTTTGCGTAATGATATTGATTTGCGAAAGAATAAACTCGGAGTTTATAGCCGTCCTGTTAAGTTGACGGATATTTTGGAAGAGGGTGATAGGGTGGAAATTTATCGCCCATTATTGGCTGATCCAAAAGAAATGCGTCGTAAGCGTGCTGAGCGGGCTAAAAATAATGCTCAATAATTACTATAGATAGTCAGTCATCTATATTTTTTGACTGACTGTCTATATTTCTTCGGTTATTGAAGATCTTCGGTAAGTGAATTTTCGTTTTTAATGTCAGTCAGTACACCATTACTGTCAAATGTCAGGGTCAGAGTTTGCTGAGTCACTTTTTCGTGCCCAGGTTGCTGACGAAATACATAAAACCACGTTTGAGTCCCAAACGGGTCTTGTAACATTGGTGTTCCTAATGTGTAAGCTACCTGTTGCTGGGTCATTCCTTTGTGGATTTTTGATACACTCGTTGGTGTTAGGTAGTTCCCCTGATTAATGTCAGGGCGATAAACAGCCCGTTCCAACGTAGAGCAACCCGCAGTCAGCATGACAAATGATACAGCAGCGGCAGTCAACATTTTACAGCGCATGGTAATTACATTCCTTTAGGAGTCAGGGTGTTGATAATAATAGACCTTGATGAGATTGAAAACCTTTATACCCGTTATCTTTCAAGTTGCTTCTTTGTTGGCTGCACTCGCTCACTCCGGTCACATAGTTAACTATGTGACCGGGGATTCACTCCCTTGCCGTTGCGATGCATCTTGAAATCCATAAGGTATACAAGCTTTAGTTATGACCCTAAATATACGCAAAAGTTGTATCAAATTACGCTGCTAGTAGCTCTTTAGCGTTTGCCAGGGTATTTTTTGTCACTTCACTGCCCGCGAGAAGCCGCGCCAGCTCTTGTAATCTGGCTTTTTTATCCAGTAGTTGCATTTGAGTTTCAGTTTCTTCACCGTCAGTCTGTTTACTGACATAAAAATGTTGGTGACCACAACCGGCTACTTGAGGCAGGTGGGTGACGCACATAACCTGTGTAGATTCGCCTAATTCACGTAACAGACGGCCGACAATTGCGGCTGTTGGGCCGCTGATACCGACATCCACTTCATCGAAAATCAAAGCGGACGTTTCCATTTTCTTAGCCGTTATAACCTGAATTGCCAGCGCAATACGGGAAAGTTCACCACCTGAAGCAACTTTTGCGAGAGATTGGTGTGGCTGACCGGGGTTAGTGGTGACGTTAAATTCAACTTTATCTGAACCATCAGCGTTCAGATGTTCAGGTGTAAAAGAGACATCAATGGTAAAGCGACCATGAGGCATGGCGAGTTGATGCATACTGTGCGTAATGAGTTCACTGAGCTCTTTAGCATATTGTTGGCGAACCAGATGCAATCTTTCTGCAACTTCCAATGCCTGCTTATGGTGTTTATTAACCTGCTCGCTAAGGTGGGTACAGTCATCTTCTTGCTGCGCCAGTAATTGCTGTTCTTCCAATAATTGTTGATGTAGTGAAGGAAGTTCTTCCGGTGCAACGTGGTGTTTGCGGGCCACTCTAATTTGTTGTGAAATTTTTTGTTCCAGCTCAAAAAGACGATTTGGGTCCATATCCAGTTGATCACCATAGTGGCGGAGTTCATCGCTGACTTCATTAATTTGAATGGATGCTTCTTCCAACATAGTGAGTAATTGACTGAATTTATCATCCATAGTGATGAGTTCTGTCAGTTCGTGTTTGGCGTAATTCAGCAGACTGATAATATTTTGTTCATCGTTGTCACTAAGTAACTGGAGTGCGGTTTGGCTAACAGAGAGTAGCTGACCACGGTTTGCTAGCCGTTTATATTCATTATCTTGTTCTGGATATTCACCTGGTTGCGGTGCCAGCTCATTGAGCTCTTTTAAGTGATACTCCAGTAACTGTTGACGAGATTGACGTTCAAGCGCCTGTTGTTGGAATCGAGCCAGATCCTGACAACTTTGGTGCCATTGCTGATATGCCTGTTTCATTTCATTTTGCAAATTGAATTGATTAGCGTAAGTATCAAGCAGGCGTTTTTGGTGGCCGTTATTTAATAGTAATTGATGGGCGTGCTGACCGTGAATTTGAATAAGGTGGGTACCCAATTCGCGTAATTGGGAAATCGGTACGGCGGTGCCATTGATAAAGCCTCTGGAACGGCCATCTGACGTTATTGTACGGCGAAGTAAGCATTCATTACTGTCATCAAGTTGGTGGGCTTCTAGCCATTGACGAGCAGAAGGCGTATCAGAAAGAGAAAACCGGGCACAAATATCAGCACGAGAAGCCCCGCGACGCACCATATTGGCCTCACCACGATTACCCAGACATAAACCTAATGCATCAATTGCGATGGATTTACCCGCGCCGGTTTCACCTGTGATGGCTGTCATGCCTGGCTGGAAGTCAATTTCAAGCTCACGAACAATGGCAAAATTGCTAATGGTTAACTGGGTGAGCATCACACTTCTCCTGTGTATAAAAACACCTCTGTATCTTCATACAGTATAAACTGGTTTTTTATACAGTAAAGTAGTGAAACCTAATTTTTTAGAACATTTTTTTAGACCAGCTTAGTTTTGTACTTAATGTGTTGAAGTAATTATAGTCTTGAGGATGAATGAGATTAAGCTTCTGTTTGCTGCGGCTAATAATTACATCCTCTCCATCCTGTATAGGTAGAACTATCTGGCTATCGCAACTGACTTCATAATCGTTGCTATTTTGGGAAAATTTCAGCCTGATGCTGCTTTCACTACTGATAACCAGTGGGCGGGAAGACAATGTATGTGGGAACATTGGTACCAAGACAATTGCATCCAGATTTGGTGTTAGAATTGGCCCTCCTGCGGAAAGCGAGTAAGCTGTGGAACCGGTTGGCGTTGCGATAATTAGCCCGTCAGAACGTTGGGAAAAGGCAAAACGTTCATCGATATAGACTTCGAATTCAATCATATGTGCCACTTTCCCCGGATGGAGTACGACTTCGTTGATAGCGGTACTGATACGAGGTTTCTGGCCGTTTCTTCTGACTTGAGCTTCTAGTAGGAAACGGTGTTCGTTCCGATATTCGCCATCTAATACTTCAGAAAGTTGTTGCAAAGCATTATCAGGATCTAAGTCGGTCAGAAAACCTAGATTGCCTCTGTTAATACCAATGACTTTAATGTCATAACGGGAAAGGACCCGGGCAGCGCCCAACATATTGCCGTCGCCACCAACAACGACAGCTAAATCAGCTTGTTTACCAATTTCGGTCAGACCGCCAGTTTGTGCATCTTTTAAACCAATGTCTTTGGCTACTTGACGATCAATAATGACAGAGTAACCTTTGGATTTTAACCAATGATAAAGCATTTCATGAGTAGCAAGTGCTTCTGGGTGGCGGGGATGACCAACAATACCTATGCATTTGAATTTTTTATTCATCGTTATAATTTCCTTCTAGCAAGAGGTTTTATCCTCACAATATGGTGGGTTCCCTTGAATCCCCAGTTTAGATCCCCATAATAGGCTAAGTAGCGAGATTAATGCCAAATACGCGGAGATATTCATGAGTAGTAAAGAACAAAAAATGCCTGACGAGCAAGTCTCGGAAGATATGGAAGTTGTATCTGAACAGCAAAACAGTGCGGATAAAGCAGAAGCATCAGAGACTGAAAGTGTTGTTGATCCGCGTGTCGCAGAGCTGGAAGAACAGCTCAAGCAGGCGCAACAGCGTGAACGTGATGCCATTTTGCGTGCTAAGGCTGAAGTTGAAAATATCCGTCGTCGTACTGAGCAAGATGTGGAAAAAGCCCATAAGTTTGCGTTAGAAAGATTTGCCAATGAACTGTTACCAGTGATTGATAATCTTGAGCGAGCTTTGGAGGTGGCAGATCGTACTAATACCGAAATAGCACCTATGGTTGAAGGCATCGAGCTGACGTTGAAGTCTTTCCTTGGGGCTGTGGGTAAATTTGGTATTGAAGTTGTTGGCGACACAAATGTTCCTTTTAATCCTGAAATTCATCAGGCCATGACCATGATGGAATCCGATCAGCATGAGCCGAATCATGTCATGATGGTCATGCAGAAAGGGTATACCTTAAATGGCCGTTTGTTACGCCCGGCAATGGTAGCCGTATCAAAGTAATTTTAGCTCAGTAGTCATTTTAGTTCAGTAATAAGTATCAATGCCGCTCCAACTGGGGCGGCATTTTTTTACTGTGGCAACTCAGGTGTCCAATTAATTGGCGCGATGCCTTGTTTTTCTAGCAATGTATTGGCCTTTGAAAAGTGTTGACAGCCAAAGAACCCTCTGTGGGCAGATAGTGGCGATGGATGGGGTGCTTTGAGAACATGGTGTTTATTAGCGTCAATAAAGTAGCCCTTTTTCTGAGCATGGGATCCCCAAAGCAGAAAAACGACGCCTGAACGGTGCTCATTGATAGCGGCAATGACTTTATCAGTGAAAGTTTCCCAACCCAGATTCGCGTGGGAGTGTGCATTACCACGTTCTACGGTGAGTACGGTATTGAGTAGTAACACCCCTTGTTTAGCCCAACTGATTAGGCAACCGTGATTTGGATGCTGGAAGTCAGGTATATCGGATGCCAGCTCTTTGTACATATTAACCAGAGACGGTGGTGCAGGAATACCCGGTTGCACAGAAAAAGAGAGGCCATGTGCCTGATTAGGGCCATGGTATGGGTCTTGCCCAAGTATCACCACTTTAATATCAGCCAATTCGGTGTAGCGGAATGCATTAAATACATCCTGTTGTGGCGGATAAATGGTTTTACCTGCCTGACGTTCTTTTGCGACATAGGCTAGTGTGTCGAGAAAATAGGGTTGTTCTTTCTCGTTACCGATTACGTCGTGCCATGTGAGAGGTGCGGACATAGTAAATCCTTTTTATAGATTACCAAATGGATGTTAGCTTACCGATTACAAAATCAGAGGAAAACCTTTGATGCACACTAAAACTAAATTCTTGATAACTATTTCAATGTTGTAAAGTATTTTTGAAAGTTTACCCAAAGAATTGCTGTGTGGTTAGTTATAAAAACGTATTTAAAACATAAGGTAGCAGTATGTTTTATAGTAACTATATGAAATTAACTGTTCTGAATCAATGAGTATCCTCATTTGTGTGGATATACCCGTTATCCTTCAAGTTGCCTCTTTGTTGGCTGCACTCTCTCACCCCGGTCACGTAGTTCTCTATGCTCCCGGGGATTCGCTCCCTTGCCGCCGCAATGCATCTTGAAATCCATAGGGTATATATAGGAATGAGACATATTGGCTTGAGCAAATAACCAAGATAACTCATTGATAGTTTGGTTGATTGTGCGAAATGATTGCTAGCATTCAATGCATGAAAACCAGATTGTGGTTAAGAATAAGCTGGATCGTTGTTTGAATATCGTATGAAACCAAAACGGTATGTGTTGTAAACAGTCAGTTCCTTTGACTCTTTTCTGGCTATTTATTGGCAAATAATAGGTAGGAATTTCTCTGTTATCAGAGAGCAGAATCACAGTTGATTAATTTTGTTAACAAAATTTAAACATTGATTTAACCCAATGGCATTCCCTGCCGATAGATGAGTTGTACTGATTAAATCGTCGATTATTTTCAGCTATCCTTAGGGGAATTTTATGAGTTTATCAATTGAAATGAATCTATCAGTCGATTCAAGTTTTCCCGTTTTAAATAATCTTCAACTTGTTACACCGCCTTCTGTTCCAGACCAAAATATTGAAAAAGCGACTACAGAAGTTTTTTCCCTCTCGGAAACGACTAAACAAAATAATAGAGTCTATCAATCATTAATTAATGAACAGAGTATTAACCTTAATTTAAAGTCAATCACAGGAATTAAGTCTGAACAAATTAGTGGTAAGCAATCTCATGAAATTGATTATATGTTGACCTTAATTTCTGATGATGTCTACATAAGCACCACGATGGGAATAGGTGATTATATTCGTCTTTCTGATGGTGAATTATTAAAGGCAGGAATAGAACCGGCAAATTTAAGGGATAAAACAACAGGTTTTCAGGCAGGTATTTATCGGAATGACGATCTCTATATAGTGGCTTTTGTGGGCACTAATGATTTGAAGGATATATTAACTAATTTACGACAAGGTTTTGGATTTGATGAGACTCAATATCATCAAGCAATTGATTTAGCTCGCACTGCCAGAATAGCATTTGGGGAAAACTTGTTATTTACTGGGCACTCTTTGGGAGGTGGATTAGCCGCGACAGCCGCATTATCAGTTGGAAAGCCTGCGGTAATATTTAATTCAGCCGGTGTTTCTGACAATATGATGAAAAATTTGGGTTTTTCACCCCAAGAGGGTAGGGCTATCGCTGAAAATGGATTGGTGCGCCATTATGTTGTGGAGCATGATTTACTTGATGCATTACAACAGAAACTGCCAGTATCTCAGCCAATAGGACATAAAATCTTACTGAAATATAATGATGATTCAGGAGAGTTAGGTCAGGGGTTTCCTCATAATCTGATACGTGGATTAAAAGCACATTCTCTTGAAAAGGTGCTGGAATTATTAACGATATACAAACCTTGGTCATCTTTAAATGATGAACAGCAAGAAGAATCTCTAGTCATGCTTAATGAACCGGATCTGAGTGTTTCTGCATAATTAAAGAGAAGTGTGATGAAAATTAATGAAGTAATTGAGCCTGAATCGGAACTAGATTATCAGCGGGGTAAAGAAAATATAACTCCGTTACAATGGGCGATATTCAATCAGCAAATGGATGATATTAATAATTTGCTGAAGGAGGGCGCTGATCCTACTCAACCTGGTTTGCAACAAGAAAGTGCTTTGCATACGGCTGCAAAAATCAACAATCCTGATTATCTCAAATCTTTATTATCCGTCGCGCCGGATGTGAATATTATGCATCCTGCAACCTTAGCAACACCTTTACATGTTGCGGTTCAGGTAGGGAGAAAAATGCAGGTTGAATTACTGTTGGTCGCTGGTGCTAATCCCAATCAGGCTAATCGGATTGGGGATACTCCGTTACATATTGCAGCCAAAATTAATTCGCCGGAACTGGCACTGATATTGTTGAAGTCAGGCGCTGATCCTAAATTGCAAAACAAGCAACAATCAACGTTCCAGATGTATTTCAATCTCACTCCGCTAAAAGCGCGGGGCTATGAGATGCAAGCGGAATATGATGAAGTCAATCATTGGCTGAAAGCTCAGCAAGTCAGCCGATATTATTTGAAGTAAGATAAAAACGGGCCAATTGGCCCGTTTAAAGATTTACGCATCGCTACTGACTGGCGTTTCTGGTTTTGGATTACCAGAAGGTTTACGGCGTTTACCGATATTTTTACTATCTCGATGACGTATTTTGGCTTTTTTCTTCGATTCTTCCGCTTTCTTTTTCTCTTTACGTTTAGCCAATACTTTTTTCGATGGCTTATTGCGGGCTTTGTCACTTGGTGCTTTAGTGGTTGGGCGAAGTTCATCAACCACTCGCGACGTTAGTGGTTCATTCAGATAGCGACTGATTTTGCCTAATAAAGGATGATCATGCGCTTCCACTAAGGTAATTGCAGTACCTTTGCGACCTGCTCGCGCTGTCCGGCCAATACGGTGTAGATAAACATCGGCGGTGCGCGGTAAATCGAAATTGAAAACATGGCTGATATCATCAATATCCAATCCACGGGCAGCGACATCTGTTGCAACCAGAACAGTGACACTGCCATCGTTCAGGAGCTTAACTGCTTCCGTCCTTTTAGCCTGTACCATTTCCCCTTCAAGAAACCGGGCTTTAATGCCAGCTTGATGCAATTTATCCGCAAGTTCGTGTACACGTTCACGTTTGCGAACAAAAATAATGGATTTAGTGACATCGGGTTGTTTTAGTAAATGGCAAAGCAGGGCTGTTTTGTGTGCCGAATTATCGGCACGGTAGTAAAATTGCTGGATTTTTTTGCGCTCACGACGTGACGGTTCTGCATCAATCTCAACTGGATCTTCCAGTAAACGTTCAGCAAAATCACGAATGGCTTCCCCTTCCAGAGTCGCAGAGAACAGCATGGTCTGTTTGCGCCAACGGGTTTCACCCGCGATGGTTTCAATATCGTTGGCAAAACCCATATCCAGCATACGATCGGCTTCATCAAGGATAAGTGTTTCAACTGCCCGACAATCAAAGTTTTCTTCCTTGATATATTGCAGCAGACGGCCTGTAGTGGCGACGACAATATCTTGATTTTCGCTGAAAATTTCAGCGTGATTCATATAGGCTACGCCGCCAGTAATGGTAGCGATATCCAAATGGGTATGTGCAGCGAATTCTTTTGCCTGATCTGCCACTTGCATGGCTAGCTCACGGGTGGGCGTCAGGATCAAAATACGTGGTGGTCCAGATTTCTTGCGTGGAAAATCCAATAAATGTTGCATAGCGGGCAGCAGGTAAGCGGCAGTTTTGCCGGTACCGGTAGGCGCTGATCCTAGTACATCACGCCCGTCCATTGCTGCCGGAATAGCCGCAGCCTGAATTGCTGTTGGGCGGGAATAACCTTTATCATTCAGGGCGTCAAGCAGGCGTTCATCAAGCTCAAGTTCAGAAAAGTTTGTTGCAGTCATCATATACCTCTGTTTAGGCCGCCGATTATAAACAGGTTGGGCGTATTGTTCATCTAATATTAAAGCGGTCAATTTAAGGTAGATATACCCTATGGATTTCAAGATGCATCGCGACGGCAAGGGAGCGAATCCCCGGGAGCATAGGTAACTATGTGACCGGGGTGAGCGAGTGCAGCCAACAAAGAGGCAACTTGAAAGATAACGGGTATAGCTTTTATCGAAACATAATAACCCTTATCCTATGGCGAAATTTATTGTGCTAAATAGATACAGGTTATTAATTTGAAACAGAAACGACTTTTACGCCGGGATGGATTTACTTTCAAGCAATTTTTTGTTGGTCATGATCGGTGTGCGATGAAAGTCGGGACTGATGGCGTTTTATTGGGAGCATGGACTCCAGTGAGTGACAAAAAAGCGATTTTAGATATTGGCTGTGGCAGTGGGCTTATTGCGTTGATGCTAGCACAGCGTACGGATGAAAATACTAAAATTGATGCAGTGGAACTGGATACAGAGGCCGCGTTGCAGGCACAAGATAATGCAGAACAATCTCCGTGGCAGAGAAAAATAGATGTTTATCAGCAGGATATTGGTGATTTCGCTGAACAGTATTCGCAATGTTATGACTTAATTGTCAGTAATCCCCCCTATTTTGAACCGGCTGTTGCTTGTCGAAATGAGGCAAGGGAACAGGCTCGTTATACGGGGTCGCTGACTCACCAGCAGTTATTACAATACGCCGAGACGTTGATTACAGCGGATGGTCTGTTTTGTGTGGTATTGCCATATGCCATTGGTGAGGAATTTGAAACAATGGCATGTCATCAGGGTTGGTTTTCCCATCATCGGGTTAATATCCGCGATAGGCAAGGCAAGCCATTGCATCGGATGTTATTGGCATTTTCCCGTAAGGAAAAAACTGGCTTAATCAGTGAATTGACTATTCGTCAGCCAGACGGTGCATATACGCAAGAATTTCAGCAATTGGTGACGGATTTCTATCTCTATTATTGAATCATTTATTGAATTATTGAAAGAACCACGCCGGAGCGTGGTTATGTGGTTGTATAGAAGTTTTGCCAGCAAAAATCAGGGTGTCAAAATCGTTGGTTTTGATTCTGGTAGTAAATCGGGATAATCCAGTGTGAAGTGCAGACCTCGGCTCTCTTTTCTTTCTAGCGCACAACGTACGATTAATTCAGCGATTTGCACCAGATTTCGTAATTCCAGCAGATTGTTAGAAATCCTGAAATTAGAGTAATAATCGTGAATTTCCTGTTGCAGCATATTAATACGGCGCAGTGCTCGCTCTAAGCGTTTGGTTGTACGCACAATGCCGACGTAATCCCACATAAATAGACGTAATTCGTGCCAGTTGTGCTGAATGACGACTTGTTCATCTGAATTGTCAACCCGGCTCTCATCCCAGAAAGGGAGTTGCGGTACTTCTTCTATTTTTTCGATCTGTTGTTGGATATCCTCCGCAGCAGACCAGCCATACACCAGACACTCCAGCAGAGAATTAGATGCCATACGGTTTGCACCGTGCAGACCCGTATAGCTGACTTCACCGATAGCATATAAGTTGTTGAGGTCAGTATGTCCCTGATGATCGACAACAATACCACCGCAGGTGTAATGCGCGGCAGGAACGATTGGAATCGGCTCTTTTGTTAGATCAAAGCCCAGTGTCAGCAATTTTTCATAAATCATTGGAAAATGCTGGATAATGAAATCCGCTGGTTTATGGCTGATATCCAGAAACATGGAGTCAGCACCAAGGCGTTTCATTTCATGGTCAATTGCTCGTGCTACGATATCGCGAGGAGCTAGTTCAGCGCGTTCATCAAAATCGGGCATAAAGCGGCTGCCGTCTGGTCGTTTCAGATATGCGCCTTCACCTCGCAGGGCTTCTGTCAACAGGAAAGTACGCGCCTGTGGATGGAACAGGCAGGTCGGGTGAAACTGGTTAAATTCCAGATTGGCGATACGGCAGCCTGCGCGCCATGCCATTGCAATGCCATCACCGGATGAGATATCGGGATTTGTCGTATATTGATAGACCTTAGCTGCACCGCCTGTTGCCAGTACCACAACCTTAGCGCGATAAGTTTCCACCTGTTCTTGCTGACGGTTCCAGATATAAGCGCCGACGACTCGGTTCTCACCGTCTAACCGGGCTTTATTTGACGTAATTAAATCCACTGCGTTGCAGCGCTCTCTCACTGTGATATTCGGATGAGACATCGCTTTATCAACCAGTATCGTTTCTACTTCTTTGCCGGTTGTATCAGCATGATGCAGAATACGACGATGGCTGTGACCACCTTCACGGGTCAGATGATATTGTTTTTCTCCATCTTCGCTGGTTTCTGTATCAAACATAACACCGTGATCAACCAACCATTGCACGCAATGACGGGCATTACTGGTGATAAACTCAACAGCACTTTTATCGCAAAGCCCTGCTCCGGCGATAAGGGTATCTTCAACATGAGATGCGATACTGTCCGTTTTATCAAATACAGCGGCGATACCCCCTTGTGCATAATAGGATGCACCTTCGCTAAGAATACTCTTACTTAATACCGTGATTTTATATTGTGAGGCTAGCCGTAAAGCCAGAGATAGACCGGCGACACCGCTGCCAATAATAAGTACATCGCTGTAATGTTGAGAGGATAATGATTGCATAATTGATGATGTATGAATGAAGATGGGTAAAAATCATGTTAGCCTATCAGATATGATCAAAGCTATGATTGCAACAAAATGATGACAAAAATTGAACTTCGCAGAATTTTATTACTCAAAGCTATGCTTGCTCAGGAATAGAACATCATGGTTGGTTCAGTAAATATCAATGTGGAGCTTTTCTTCGGGAGATTTAACCTCGGATGAGCGAGCAGTTAACGGATCAAATGCTGGTCGAGCAAGTGCAGAAAGGTGACCAAAAGGCGTTTAACCTACTGGTAGTTAGATATCAGCATAAAGTGGCGAGTCTTTTATCCCGCTATGTTCCGCAGGGTGATGTGCCTGACGTTGCTCAGGAAACATTTATTAAAGCCTATCGGGCATTGGCTTCGTTTCGTGGTGATAGTGCTTTTTATACTTGGTTGTATCGTATTGCAGTAAATACTGCGAAGAATTATCTGACCGCTCAAGGGCGCCGTCCGCCATCCAGTGATTTGGATGTGAGTGACGCAGAAAATTATGAAATTTCGAGTGCATTAAAAGAAATTTCGAACCCTGAGAATTTAATGTTGTCAGAAGAATTGAGGCAGGTGGTTTTCCGTACCATTGAATCTCTTCCCGAAGATTTGCGAATAGCAATAATGCTGAGGGAATTAGATGGGTTAAGCTATGAAGAAATAGCTACCATTATGAATTGCCCGGTAGGTACGGTGCGTTCCCGCATCTTCCGTGCAAGGGAAGCCATTGATGATAACATTCAACCACTGATTTAAAATTAAAAATAGTGGAACAATACTGAAGGGTACTTTGGCATGCAAAGAGAAAAACTTTCCGCACTGATGGATGGCGAAACTCTTGATAGTGAAGTCGTTAGTATTTTGTCTAAAGATTCTGTTATGCAGAAACACTGGGAAAATTACCACTTGATCCGTGACACATTGCGCGGTGATGTGACGGAAGTATTGCATAGGGATATTGCTAGCCGGGTTGCATTGGCACTTGAAAAAGAGCCTGTTCATTCTAACCTTGGGGATATTCCTGAATCTCAGCCTCAACCAGAAACTTGGCAAAAAATGCCATTCTGGCAAAAGCTTCGCCCTTGGGTGAGTCAAATGACTCAAGTGGCGGTTGCTGCCTGTGTTTCGCTGGCCGTATTGGTAGGTGTACAACAGTACAACAGTCATAGTGCAGAGGATCTTGAATATCAATCTGATACGCCGGCATTTAACACCTTGCCAATGATGGGTTCGGCTTCTCCGGTGAGTTTGGGAGTGCCTTCCGGTGATGATGTATTTGGCAATGATCAACGCCTTCAAATGCAGGAGCGTAATAAACGTATTAATATTATGCTGCAACAATATGAACTCGATCGCCGTGTGCATTTTAAGCAAAATGATGAACGGGGAATTTCACCACAGGTTGTTATTCCGGTTCCCGGAACGCAATCTTTAGGAACACAATAGCAGTAATGAAACGTATTTGGTTCTCCGTCTGTTTGCTGGCGGGCAGCCTGTTTGCTCCTTTACAAGCCTCGGCGCAGCTCAGCAGTGCTGAGGTTTTGTTGCAGGAGATGGGTAATGCCACTCGCTCTCTAACTTACGAGCTTGCTTTTATTAATCTCAACCCACAGGCTATTGTCTCGGTTCGTTATCGCCACGCTATTATCAATGGTATTCCAATTGCTCAGATTATGCAGATGGATGGCTCTCGTAGGGAAGTTGTCCAGCGCGGTAATGAGATCAGTTATTTTGAACCTGGATTGGATGCTTTCAGTCTTAGCGGTAATCATATTATTGATTATTTACCGGCCGTCATTTTTGCTGACTTCAATCAGTTGAAAAAATATTACAATTTCATTGATGTTGGTCGTACCCATATCGGTGATAGGCCCTGTAGGGTTGTACGCATCACCTCCAAAGATGAAGTGCGTTATAATTATATTTTACTGATCGACGAAGAGACTCATTTACCATTACGTATTGACTTACTTGATCGTGATAGTGAGGCACTTGAACAATTTAGGGTTGTTTCTTCTACCATTGATGGGGATATCAATGATGCAATGAGTGTGATTACTCGCTTAAATATGCCGCCAATGCTGGTCATTCCACCATCAGAGAAGGTCGTATTTAATTGGAAGGTGGGTAAATTGCCGATTGGTTTCGTTGAGGTTTCGCGTAGCCGTCGTAAATTGTCAAATAGCGGCACACTTGAATCTGTTATGTTCAGTGATGGTTTATTTAGCTTTTCCGTGAATGTGACTAATGCTGATAAAACCGGTAAGTTGGAGTATCCTCTCCGTCGTGGGGGCCGAACGATTTATAGTGCAATACGTGGTGCAAATGAGGTAACAATTATTGGTGAATTACCATTGGCAACTGCCAAGCGTATTGCCGCTGGTGTCGCATTTATAGGAGCTGACTGATGGTTAAAGAGTGGGCAACAGTAATTCACTGGCAACAGGGGCGGGCATTATTACGTTATGGTTCCTCTTCTGGTTGTGGCAGTTGTCAGGCGCGAGCAACGTGTGGTTCTTATTTACTCAATAAATTAGGGTCTGATGGCATACATCAGCTTGAACTTGAGATTTTACAACCGCTGCAACCGGGGCAAAAAGTGGAAGTGGGGATCCCTGAAGGGAGTTTGCTGCGTTCGGCGTTGCTGGTTTATCTGACTCCGCTTATTGGGCTATTCCTTGGTGGTGCACTTTTGCAGTTATGGATAACCAATCAATTGTGGGTGTTTTGTGGCGGTGTTTTAGGAGGCGCGTTGGGGTTCTTCTTTGCCCGCAGAGTCGCCACTTACTGGGATAATCGGCAGGAATATCAACCTGTCGTTTTGCAAATCGGCTTGCCTCCTGATGCCATTCACATTCAGCAGCGGGAATAAACCTACTTTAATCATCCAAGACGTCTAACAATTCATACCTTAAAGCCACAGGCATGACTAGGTTTTCGTAGATTTGGCATGTAGAATACAGCCTTTCAGGCCGGTGGCCGACCTAATAAACCGTCGCTTTATGTCCCTCTGTGTGTCCATATAGGCGAATGATTCAGAAATATCAAGGCAGAAAAATATTTATAATGAAGCAAATACGAAATTTCTCCATTATTGCTCACATTGACCACGGTAAGTCGACGTTATCTGACCGTATTATTCAAATTTGCGGTGGCTTAACAGATCGTGAGATGGCAGAGCAAGTGCTGGATTCTATGGATCTTGAGCGTGAGCGTGGTATCACCATTAAGGCTCAAAGTGTTACCTTGGATTACAAGGCGAATGATGGGCAACTCTATCAATTAAACTTTATCGATACGCCGGGGCATGTTGATTTCTCATATGAAGTTTCCCGCTCACTAGCGGCCTGCGAAGGGGCATTGCTGGTGGTTGATGCGGGACAGGGAGTGGAAGCCCAGACGCTGGCTAACTGTTATACCGCGTTAGATATGAATCTAGAAGTTGTTCCTGTGCTGAATAAAATCGATTTGCCAGCGGCAGAGCCTGAGCGCGTAGCGGAAGAGATCGAAGATATTGTCGGTATTGATGCTACTGATGCCGTGCGCTGTTCAGCTAAAACGGGGGTTGGTGTACAAGACGTCATTGAGCGCTTGGTTAAAGAGATTCCAGCACCGGAAGGCAATCCTGATGAGCCATTACAGGCTCTTATCATTGACTCATGGTTTGATAATTACCTTGGTGTTGTCTCCTTGGTGCGGATTAAAAACGGCACCTTGCGTAAGGGTGATAAAATCAAGGTGATGAGTACTGGTCAGGTATATAACGCTGATCGTCTTGGCATTTTCACTCCTAAGCGTGTTGATCGTGATGTATTGGGTTGTGGCGAAGTGGGCTGGTTAGTTTGTGCAATTAAAGACATTCTTGGTGCGCCTGTCGGGGATACTTTGACATTGGCCCGTCAACCTGCGGAAAAACCACTTCCGGGCTTTAAAAAAGTGAAGCCACAGGTTTATGCAGGGCTGTTCCCTGTCAGTTCTGATGACTATGAAGCATTCCGTGACGCATTAGGTAAATTGAGTCTGAATGACGCTTCGCTATTTTATGAGCCGGAAAGTTCTTCTGCATTGGGTTTTGGTTTCCGTTGCGGTTTCCTTGGTCTGTTGCATATGGAGATTATTCAAGAACGTCTGGAACGTGAATATGATCTCGACCTTATTACAACGGCCCCAACGGTTGTGTATGAAGTGGAGACAACTAGCCACGATACTCTTTATGTGGATAGCCCATCTAAACTACCGCCGCTGAATAATATTGAAGAGCTGCGTGAACCAATTGCTGAGTGCCATATGCTGTTACCTCAGGAGTATTTGGGGAACGTCATTACTTTATGTGTTGAAAAGCGTGGGGTGCAAACCAACATGGTTTACCACGGTAAACAGGTTGCACTGACTTACGAAATACCGATGGCGGAAGTGGTTTTGGACTTCTTCGATCGATTGAAATCTACCTCTCGCGGTTATGCTTCGCTGGATTATAATTTCACTCGTTTCCAGTCATCTGATATGGTTCGTGTGGATGTATTGATTAATGCTGAACGAGTTGATGCATTGGCATTGATTACTCACCGTGGCAATGCACAGTACCGTGGTCGGGAACTGGTGGAGAAGATGAAAGAACTTATTCCTCGTCAGCAGTTCGATATCGCAATTCAGGCTGCGATTGGTAATCATATTATTGCGCGCTCAACAGTGAAGCAATTACGTAAAAACGTCTTGGCGAAGTGTTATGGTGGTGACGTCAGCCGTAAGAAAAAGCTATTGCAGAAACAGAAAGAGGGTAAGAAACGTATGAAACAAGTGGGTAACGTTGAGTTACCACAGGAAGCTTTCTTAGCCATTCTTCATGTTGGTAAAGACAATTAATAAGCTTGTAAGGAGTCTAAATGGCTAACACTTTTGCCCTGATCCTAACGTTGGCAACGTTAGTCACCGGCATTATTTGGTGTATTGATCGTTTCAAATGGGCACCAGAGCGCAAGAAAAAACTTGCCAGATTGCAGGAGCTGACTGAGGGTACAATGGATCAGGAGCATCTGGCTGAGACTATTAACAAGCCAACATGGGTGGATACCTGTTCATCTATTTTTCCTGTGTTAGCCGTGGTTCTGATCCTGCGCTCTTTTGTTTATGAGCCTTTTCAGATCCCATCGGGTTCTATGATGCCAACTTTATTGATTGGTGATTTCATTCTGGTAGAGAAATATTCATACGGATTGAAAGATCCCATCACTCAAACAACATTGATTAAGACTGGCGAACCAAAGCGTGGTGATGTTGCTGTATTTAAATACCCGTTGGATCCAAGTTTTGACTACATCAAACGTGTGGTTGGTTTACCGGGTGATAAAATTATTTATGATCCGGCAAAGAAAGAATTGCGTATTTTTTCTAATTGCAGTGAGACAGGGAATTGTCAGGGAGAATTACCGGTTTCTTACGGTTCACTATTTCCAAGTGAGTGGACAATGCAGCAATATGGTGTTGACTCCAAAGGTGAAAGTTTGAGAAAGGTAGGTGTTTTCCAAATCCCCGTTGAAGAAACATTGCCGCCTTACAGTATGCGGCAGGGTGAACGAATTGAGAATTTGGACGCAGTGAACCATCATATTTTGGAGATTCCCGGTGTACTATCGGTACCTAATTTCCGTCAGCCTGGCTTGCCAGAGGGAATGTGGATTGTGCCCGAAGGTCACTATTTTATGATGGGTGATAACCGTGATAATAGCGCTGATAGCCGTGCATGGGGCTTTGTTCCTGAGAAAAATCTGGTCGGTCGCGCTTCAGCTATTTGGATGAGTTTTGAAAAACAGGAAGGGGAATGGCCTACCGGAGTTCGCTTCAGCCGTATTGGTGGAATTAATTAATATTCTTATATTAGCGAAGCATTAATTTTACTCGCAGTGTAGAATGTCCTTTCAAACTTAAACTGGCTCCTATAAGGGGCCAGTGCAAACGCAACAGTTTTGTCGGGGGTTCCTGTAACAGGTCTGTTGCGTGTGCGTTTTTATTTGACGAATTCTGACCGATATTGGTAGCACATGAATCCCATCGTAATTAACAGATTGCAGCGTAAGCTGGGGTACACTTTTGATCAGTATGATTTGCTGATACAAGCGTTAACTCATCGTAGTGCCAGCAGTAAACATAATGAGCGGCTGGAATTTCTTGGTGACTCAATCCTGAGTTTTGTTATTGCCAATGCGTTGTATCATCGTTTTCCTCGTGTAGATGAGGGGGATATGAGCCGCATGCGTGCCACATTGGTGCGTGGTAATACCCTGGCTGAATTGGCAAGGGAATTTGAATTAGGTGAATGCCTTCGTTTGGGGCCAGGAGAATTGAAAAGCGGGGGTTACCGTCGTGAATCAATACTGGCTGATACCGTTGAAGCGCTGATTGGTGCTATCTTCCTTGATAGCGATATTCAGTCTATTGAAAGAATTATTCTGAGCTGGTACGAAACCCGCCTGAATGAAATCAGCCCTGGCGACAAACAGAAAGATCCGAAAACCCGTTTACAGGAATATTTGCAAGGGCATCATCTGCCTCTGCCATCATATCTGGTTGTTATGGTTCGTGGTGAAGCTCACGATCAAGAATTTACTATTCACTGTCAAGTGAGCGGTATTGAACAGCCGGTTAAAGGAACAGGCTCCAGCCGTCGCAAAGCGGAACAGGCAGCGGCTGAGCAAGCATTAAAACAACTGGAGCTTGAATGAGCGAACAAGAAACCTATTGCGGATTTGTTGCAATAGTTGGACGGCCTAATGTGGGGAAATCTACGCTGCTAAATCAGCTTTTAGGTCAAAAAGTATCTATTACTTCCCGTAAACCGCAGACGACTCGTCACCGTATTATGGGTATCCATACAGAAGGTGCGTATCAGATTATTTATGTGGATACGCCAGGGTTACATATTGAAGAAAAACGGGCGATTAACCGGCTGATGAACCGGGCCGCCAGCAGTTCTATCGGTGATGTGGAGTTGGTTATTTTTGTTGTCGAAGGGACTCATTGGACCCCGGATGACGAGATGGTACTGAACAAACTGCGTAATCTGCGTTGTCCGGTTTTGCTGGCTATCAATAAAGTGGATAACGTGACCGATAAAACCAGCTTGTTGCCACATATTGGTTTTCTCAGTAAACAGATGAATTTTCTTGATGTTGTTCCAATGAGCGCTGAAAAAGGCATGAATGTTGATACGATTGCCAAAATTGTGCGCGGATATATACCGAAAGCGGCTCACCATTTCCCGGAAGATTACATTACTGACCGTTCTCAGCGGTTTATGGCTTCTGAAATCATTCGAGAAAAGCTTATGCGTTTTCTTGGTGATGAATTGCCATATTCTGTCACGGTTGAAATTGAGCAGTTCGTGGCGAATGAGCGCGGTGGTTACAACATCCACGGTTTGATTCTGGTTGAGCGTGAAGGCCAGAAGAAAATGGTTATTGGTAATAAAGGCAGTAAAATCAAGACCATTGGTATTGAAGCTCGTCAGGATATGGAAAGGCTGTTTGATGCAAAAATCCACTTAGAACTGTGGGTTAAAGTTAAAGCGGGTTGGGCTGATGATGAGCGAGCGTTACGTAGCTTGGGTTACGTCGATGATTTGAAATAAGGCATCCTCCTGTGGACGGTTGGCAACGTGTTTTTGTTCTTCATGGGCGTCCTTACAGTGAAACTAGTCTGTTACTGGATCTGTTTACTGAAAATGAAGGGCGGATTAGCGTGTTGGCAAAAGGTGCGCGTGGCCGTCGTTCCAATTTGAAAGGCTGCTTGCAGCCCTTTACCCCATTGCTGGTTCGTTGGAGCGGGCGGGGGGCAATTAAAACGCTGCGTGATGCAGATCCTATCTCTCTGGCCCTTCCTCTTACCGGCAGTGTGCTGTACAGCGGTTTATATATCAATGAATTGTTGTCAAGAGTGCTTGAACAGGGAACGGCTTATCCCGCCTTATTCTTTGATTATCTCCAATGCTTGCAGATTCTTGCTGCCAGTGAATATACACCGGAATATGCATTACGTCGGTTTGAACTGGCGTTGCTGGCAAATCTTGGTTATGGAGTTGATTATCTGCATTGTGCGGGCAGTGGTGAACCTGTCGCTGACACGATGACCTACCGTTATAGAGAAGAAAAAGGATTTATTGCTAGCTTGGTTGTTGATCATTACAGTTTTACCGGGCGCGAATTAAAATCACTGGCAACTCGTGAATTCCCTGATTCTGCAACATTAAAGGCAGCAAAGCGTTTCACGCGTATTGCATTAAAACCTTATCTAGGTGGCAAGCCTTTAAAAAGTCGTGAATTATTTCGGCAGTTTGTACGTCAGCAGCCTGAAAAGAAAGAAAACTAATGAATTTGTTTCTCTTCAAGATGGAAAGTGTAAACTTGTCATATTCTAATATGACTACAGGAGATAAATATGGCTGAAGTATTATTAGGCGTTAATATTGATCACATTGCGACGGTGCGCAATGCCCGTGGTACCCATTATCCTGATCCGGTTCAGGCGGCTTTTGTTGCGGAACAGGCGGGAGCGGATGGTATTACTATTCATTTACGAGAAGATCGCCGTCATATTACCGATCGGGATGTCGAACTGTTGAAAAAAACTATTCAGACTCGGATGAACCTTGAAATGGCCGTGACTGATGAAATGGTGGATATTGCCTGTCGTATTAAACCTGAATTTTGCTGTTTGGTGCCTGAAAAACGACAGGAAGTGACAACAGAAGGGGGCTTAGATGTTATTGGTCAGAAAGATAAGGTTGCTGCGGCGGTTAAGCGTCTATCTGATGCGGGTATTCTTGTCTCGTTATTTATTGATGCGGAACATCGACAAATTGATGCGGCTAATGAAGTTGGCGCACCTTTCATTGAAATTCATACGGGTGCTTATGCCGATGCAAAAAATGAAGTAGAACAGGAAAAAGAGTTTCATCGTATTAAAGCAGCCGCGACTTATGCAGCGAGTAAAGGCTTAACGGTTAATGCGGGTCATGGGCTGACATATCATAATGTACAACGTATTGCTGCTCTGCCAGAAATTTATGAATTGAATATTGGTCATGCCATTATTGGGCGTGCGGTATTTAGTGGTTTGACTGCTGCTGTGGCAGATATGAAAACCCAAATGCGGAAAGCTCGCCGTTAATGGCTATTATTGGGTTAGGTACGGATATTGTTGAAATTGCCCGTATTGAAGGGGTTGTCGAGCGCTCAGGTGAGCGCTTGGCAAAACGCATTCTCAGTGAATTAGAATGGGAACAATATCAGCAACATGAAAAACCGGTTCGTTTTTTGGCTAAACGCTTTGCGGTAAAAGAGGCCGCAGCAAAGGCATTAGGAACGGGCATCCGCAATGGGCTGGCATTTAACCAGTTTGAAGTGGTCAATGATGCACTGGGAAAACCGATTTTGCGGCTCTATGGTGCTGCCGCAGCGTTGGCTCAGCAATTGGGGGCGACCTCTTTGCATGTGACATTAGCTGATGAGCGCCGCTATGCCTGTGCGACCGTTATTCTTGAGCGCTGATTTCAGATTTTATCTGCATGATGCAGTAATACAAATTTATCCCACAATTGTTCTTCTGTTTCTTGACGGTCTGGATCGATAATAATCGTATTGTTTATCGGGCAGACTGATTGACAGGTTGGCGAATCATAATGACCGATGCATTCGGTGCAACGGTCGGCATCAATCTCATAAATTTCATCTCCCATCGATATCGCCTGATTGGGACATTCGGGTTCACACATATCACAATTGATACAGCTTTTTTTGATTAATAACGACATTTCAATAGATTAACTTATTTTTCATTTTAAATCAGTGTGTTATTGATGGTTCTTATTTATTACTATTACACACTTCTTATATTTCTATACCCGTTATCCTTCAAGTTGCCTCTTTGTTGGCTGCACTCGCTCACCCCGGTCACATAGTTATCTATGCTCCCGGGGATTCGTTCCCTTGCCGTCGCGATGCATTTTGAAATCCATAGGGTATATACAGCATAAATTACATTGAAAAACCAAGTCTGGCAACATAAGACCATAATATATGAAATTTTTTCTGTCTTAGCTGTATTATTCGGTTAGCTATATAAGGAATTTCAATAACGTGCAAGGTCACCAATATTGCATGGGCTAACAAGTCGTGGGTGATAATAGTTCGAATTATAACAGAATATTTACGGCTGTAGTATTAGCAATAAAAAAATAATTAAGACCGGGCGCTATACTAATCCCGGTCTTTTTGTTAATTACAATAATGGCGGAGTTGGCCAGTCAATTTCTGGTGCGTTTGAAGTGTCAACTCGGTTAAGCATCATTCGGTATTTTTTCCATTCTTTGAGTAATAGCATCTCTTCGTCTGTTGCTATATCAAGTTCTTCTGCATCAGAAAGTGGGGTTATTTTTTATTTGCGAGAGATATAAACTGCTTTATTTGATGAGCTAAATACATAGTTCTTGCCATTCATATTAATATCCTACAGCTCTATAATATGCTGCTACAGGGTTTTGTAAGTCTGTAATACTGCTAAAACATTGGAACTGAGTATTATCGACTATCATTACTGAGAATATCCCTGCGTATTGAGGGGCAGTACCAAGGTGAGTTAACGTGACATTGAGACATTTATTAGGGAACGGAATTGGAAATTTATTCAAATTACCAGGTGAGGAAAGAGCATTACCTTTAACTAACGCTGTTCCCCACATTTCAATTAACCCTGAGGGTAATTTTTGCCAGCCGGTTTCAGCTAAATTTTTGGTGAAAAAGGACATGTCTGGAATCTGATTAACCCCAATTCCTACTTCCCGTTTTGCCGCTTCATTTAAACCTAAATTTTTTAAAAACGCATTTTTATTGGGAATGTCTGCTCCGTTTTGTGCTTTTTCTAATGCGGAGTCGGAAATTTTAGTTATAATTTTTCGCTCTAACGCTCTATTTAATTGGGTGGTGAGTTTGGTTATATTACCATCATCCAAAACATCACTGTCAGATTCTGTCGCAATAAAATCGGCTACAACAGATGATATTGTGGAAGACTGACGTAATGCCTTATTTAATATATGGAGGGTAAGACCGTCTGGTGAAAACCCAGTCTGCAATTCTGGACTATTTTCATATAAATTTTGAGCTACCACATTAGCACCATCTCTAATAGAAAACGCTTTAAAATCATTCTTTGGATTCATATCAATTTTCCTAAGGTTTAATAGTAGGTTTATATTAATATCTTAAATTGTTGTAAGTGTAATTTACTGCCTCTTATAGTTTAAGGATAAAAAACAATAATTAAATGTTTTTATAAATTATGGTGTTAATGGTTTTTATATGCTTTGAGCAATAAACAATTCGATACTATCTAAGTAATTAATACTTATTTTATAGAAACTATCTTAAATGATTTTCCTATTAAAAGATTCATTGTGGGAAGTAGATTTCAATGACGTTCGTGGTCATTAATATCGTATGAAGAATAGTTCTGATGATAACAGAATATTTATGGCTGTAGTGCTGGCAATAATACAATAACAAAATGATAAAGGCCGGGGTTTACCTTAATTCCGGCCTTTTTATTAGTTACGATAATGGCGCAATTGGCCAGTCAATTTCCGGTGCTGTTGAAGTAGCAACCCGGTTAAGCATCACGCGGTATTTTTTCCATTCTTTAAGTGATAGTATTTCCTCATCTGTTGCTATACCAAGTTCTACTGCATCGGAATGTGGGGTTATTTTCTCATTTGCCAGAGATATAAATTGTGCTTTTTGACTTTCCGCTATGGATATCAATTCCTCTTTTGTTGGTGGTGGAATATCTTCCCAACAAGGAAGACCCTCTTCGTCAGAGGAAAGTATTTTTCCTATGGGCGAGATTCCCGAAAACTCATTGAATATGTCATCAGTTACCGGTAAAGGGTCATTTGGCCATGAGCTAGCTTCAATATACTCCTGCTGTAATGATAGTGGATAAAATGCTTTATTTAATGCGCTAAATACATAGTTTTTATCGTTCATATTAATACCCTATTGCTCTATAAAATGCGGCTACAGGAACTTGTAAATTTGGAATACTGCTAAAACATTGGAATTGGGTATTATTGACTGTCATTATTGAAAATGTGCCAGCATGTTGAGGGGCGTTACCAACGTGAGTTAACGTGACGTTGAGACATTTATTCGGGAATGGGATTGGAAAGTTATTTAAAGCACCAGGTTCGGCATAAGCATTGCCTTTAACTGATGCTATTCCCCACATTTCAATTAAGCCCGAAGGTAATTTTTGCCATCCGACCTGATTCAGGCTAGAGGTGAAAAACGACATATTAGGCACTTGATTTTCACCATTCCCTATCGTTATATTTGTTGAATCGGATAAACCAAGGTTCTTTATAAATGCAGCTTTATCAGGAATGTCTGCGCCGTTTTGGTCTTTTGCCAGTCGATTATTAGCATTATCATTTACATCAGAAACAAGCTTTTGAGTTGGAGCGAGTGTATTACTGTTGCCTATTTGGTCTGTGAGCTGAATAATTCCTTTTTCTGTTAATGAGGCATCGCGAGTTTCTGTTGTGTTTTTTTGTTCTAAGGATTTCTTGAATTGGGTGGTGAGTTTGTCTATATCCCCATTATCCAGAACATCTTCGCCAGATTGTGTTGCGATAAAATTAGCGACGACAGTGGATATGGTTGACGACTGACGTAATGCCTTATTCAATAGTTCAGGGGTAATATCTGCTGTTGGAAACCCAGTTTGTAATTTTTGTTCTTTTTCATATGTTTCTTGGGGCATTATATTTGCATTTTCACTAATAGAAAAAGCCTTAAAATCATTCTTTTGACTCATATATTTTTCTCCAATTAATCAGTGCATTTTATAAGCAATATAGTGAATTTTTATAAAAATAATTTTTCCCTATTCACGCCAGCTATAGTTTAGTTAGAAAAAAGAATAATGGAATATTCTTATAACTTATAGGGTTAACTATTTTTATATAATTGTTGGTAATGAATATGTTAATTTTTTGTAATTTTAAATGTATCTAAACTATTTGCATTTAATATTTGAAAATGATTTTTATTAATTCCATTTATGGTCTAGGGGAGTTATGTGGTATAACTGAATTGGTTTAATATTTTAATGATTATTGATGTTGAGTAGCGACAAAATACCAGAATCAATAAAATGATAAAGACCGGGTTCTACCTGAATCCCGGTCTTTTTGTTAATTACGATAATGGTGGAATTGACCAGTCAATTTATGGGGCTTTCGAAGTATCAACCCGATTAAGTATCACCCGGTATTTTTTTATTTTCAATAGATAAAAATTTTGTTTTAATGTACTAAATAGTTTTTGTTGTTCATAATTTTTTTCCAAATTTAATTAAATAGTTATTATGGGTAGATTCACATAATAAGTGCAACATCGTTAATCTGGAAGTAAACATGTTCGTATTCCTTTAAATAATTCATTCGGGGTTTTCCCACCCCGTGTTTTTCGAGGGCGATTATTTAATCGGGTTACCA
>NZ_CAWPHH010000046.1:0-26035 GCF_963887965.1 Photorhabdus sp. RW14-46
ACGAGAACAAACCGAGTGATCAAACCCAAGAAACGGTCATAGTGCGTCTAATACACGTTATGCTAAAGAATCGCCTGCGCTGCGATATTTTCGCATGCGATTTTTTAACATAACGTTGGCTACATTATGCGCACTATGATTGTAGCACCAATATAGTCATGTCACTTTGGTATACTTAAAAGAAAAAACCCGCTTTTAGTTAAATCCATATCATGCTTACACCTTCTCTTTGATTAAAGAGCGGCCTTTCGACCGCTTAATTAAGTTATTTCAGTCCTGCTTGTTTAAGTATTTTAATAACAATCACCGTAACTTATTCTGGAAAGTCGAGTATATCAACGTCCATCGACTGGTGAATGACGCGTGAAATGAAGATGTCGTCATCCTGCAACATGTAATAGATGGAATGCTTCTTGAACTCGAAGCGGCGCATTCCTGCGCATATCCAATCACATTCCCTACCAATCCAGGGAGATATGGCTAGTAACTCGAAAGTTCTTTTCAGTTCATCGTGATAACGCTTCGCCTGGTTTTGACCAAATTGCTGTATCGTATAACGGGCAATATGAAATATGTCGTCATCAGCCAATTCGGAAAACTTATACATTTAAATCCTTCGCTGCCATTACAAAAATATCATCCATGCTGTTTTTGCTGACAGGAGAATTCAGGCCAGCCAGCACCATTTCACGAACATTCTGAATACGCTGCTCGCGAGCCTCCATCAGGCGCAAAGCATCGCGGACAACTTCGGATGTGTTGCCATAACGACCAGATTGGATCATATCACCAACGAATCCGTTGAAGTGCTCACCAAGGGTTACACTAGTTACTCGTGCCATAAATTCGTCTCTTCATGTATTACTGAGTAATACAATTATAACAAGGCATAATAATGATCGCCAGCGGACTATGTTAATCCCAACGCTGACACGTTTTTTCGTCTTCGTACTTGAATGATTTTTACTCAACGGGTTTAGAAAGAGGGATATCTTTTTGCCCCGCGTAGAAGACCACGAGAGTAGCGCCCTCTTTGCCTGTGTAACCTCGATGAGTGCTGTCAACCATCTCGGATAACACCTCTCCCGCCTTCATAAGACGTTTTTCACCACTGGATTTTTTCTCTGCCGTTAACACCCCGCTCAACACGTAAGCTGCATTAGGTATCGGGTGCTCATGCCAGGCAAGACTGGTATTTGGAGCAATAGTAATTTTGAGAACTGAAAGCTGAGGAGTGCCTTTAGGGTATTCCTGATAAGACACGCCATCCCAAGACTTTTCAGTCTCAAGCAATTTTTCAACGTTAATACCAGCAGTATTGCCGCTATGGGCTTGAGTGAAAAACGGCGCAATGAGGAAAGCAAAAGATGTAAAGGCTGATAAAGTTCGAATAGATAGCCGCATATGGAATCCTTGTGCATAGTGCATAAATTGGGTAGATGCCCTGTGGAGAACCATACCATGCGCACCATGATTACTTTAGAACTTTTTAAGATACAACTTTCTCCCCTGAAAACTCCGAAAACATCATTACATCACAATGTCTGTTGAAATACTTAGGATTTACTTGACCGGTACAAAGGATACGAGTATATATTTTTCATAATTTTTTTTTATATATCTGTATTTTCAGCCTCATATACCCAATGGATTTCAAGATGCATCGCGGCGGCAAGGGAACGAATCCCCGGGAGCATAGAGAACTATGTGACCGGGGTGAGTGAGTGCAGCCAACAAAGAAGCAACTTGAAAGATAACGGATATATTCATTTATCTAGATGGATATCCTAAGTTAGCTTCTTGTTCCATGCTTTTATTTTATATAACAATTTATTAAACCAGAAAATATGAAGGGAGGAAGGATGAGCAATGTTATCAGAGAAATAAGTGACGCTAATATTGCATATGCAGCAACTTTTGGTGATAAAAAAAACCTTGGTTTACCTGCTGTCAGGCGATTTGCCATATTGACTTGTATGGATGCTAGGTTAGATCCAGCAAAATTTGCAGGTTTATCTGAAGGTGACGCTCATATTATTCGGAATGCAGGCGGAAGAGCCAGTGATGATGCCATTCGCTCACTTATTATTTCCTATAAACTTTTTGGCACAAAAGAGTGGTTTGTCATTCACCATACTAATTGTGGGATGGAACTTTTTACAGACAATATCATGGGCGATCTACTGGAAAGCAGCCTGGAAAGCGCGATAATGACGGATGAAGGATTTAAAGATGTCGGCAACGGTACAGGATCATCTGAAGGAAAATATATCAAATGGCTTACCATTAACAATCAAGTTGATAGCGTAGTTGAAGATATTCATCGTATTCGTACCCACCCTCTTGTCCCCGCAAATATCTCCATATATGGGTACATATTTGATGTGAAGTCAGGAAAATTAATTGAAGTTCCTGAAGCAGCAAGTATTGCAGAAGATGCTTGATTTTTTAGCAAATAAGGGCGTTCTGGCTAGAATGAATCTATGTTCATCCCCGTTTTTGTATTTTGTAACCACCGATCTTGATTTATGATGGACTTTATTTAAATTTATCCGGCGTCAATGTGGACAAGGATGTTCAGTTAATCTCCCGCCCTGTATAGTTAATCAGACAACACGACTAATCCTCATCCTCCGTTGGTAAAATAGCATTGGGTAAAGCACTAAAAGTTCCCCAATAGAAGGCGATTAGAGAAATCACTGCTACTGCCACAATATCCCAAGGCGCGGGAATAATTCCCTTACCGCCAAATGGGCCTAAATAGGACAAAATGATCATGGCACTGTAAAAACTAATCAACCATAAAGCAGAGGTTATCTGTTGACGCAAACTCACTTTGCCTATCGGAACTTTATTTTTAAATAACAAGTAGATAAAAAACAAGATAATCTGTAATCCAAGTAGCCAAGAAACGGTTTTCCAACCAGACCAGTAAACAATGAAGGCGGAAATAATAAAGGAAAGCGGACCAATGATCGCAAACCATTTAACATAAAAAGGACGCTTTATCTCCTTGGCATTACGACGTAAGGCAGAAGCAGTTACTGGCGCTAATGCGTAGCTCAGAATTAACGCCGCAGAAACAACACTGATGAGTTTTTCCCATGAAGGAAAAGGTAATGTCCAAAAAACAGAAAGAATAAATGTCAACCAAAGTGCAGGACGTGGTATCCCCGATTTTTCATCGACATGGGTAAACACATTAAATAACGTCCCACTTTTTGCCCAACCATAAACTACACGGGGAGTGGCATTCATATAAATATTCCCAGTACCACTTGGAGAGATCACCGCATCACATACCACCAAAAAAGCGAGCCACCCCACACCGAGGATTAAGGCTATATCACGAAACGGCAATGAAAAATATTGCCCAATGTTATTCCAGCCACTAAAAAGTAGATCAGAGGGGATCCCACCAAGGAACGCTAACTGTAATAAAACATAAATAACCGTAGACAGTGAAATAGAGAGAATGAGGGCAATAGGAATTGTTTTTTGGGGTTTTTCCACTTCACCAGCGACGGAAATAATGGGCGTTAGGCCAAGATAGGCAAAAATAATGCCTCCGGTTGAAACCGCAGCTTCAATACCCGATATCCCAAAAGGAGAAAATCCGTGAACTTGCAGATTACTCGGATTGAAATAATTAAATAGGATAATAATGACGAGCAGCGGAACGATAAACTTGAAAATACTAATAATATTGTTGGATTTTGCAAAGGTTTTCACGCTGTTGTAATTAAGGTAAAAGAAAAATGCTAATAAGACAAATTGAACCAGCCAGCCTGTCAGAGTCGGATCACCCGAACCCGGCTGACTGAGAAAGGGGAACCACGCCGCCGCATATTGTCGAGCAGCGACGACTTCGATGGCTATTAGGCTGGAAAATGCGATTAAGGTGATGGAACCCATTAAATATCCCATGAGTTCGCCATGAGAAAACACCGGATAACGGATAATGCCACCTGATTTCGGCAGTGCCGCACCCAGTTCGCAATAAACAATGCCGAGTAACAGCACGGCGATACCACCAATCAGCCAGGAAAAAATCCCGGCAGGCCCTGCAATAACAGACACATGACTGGCTGCAAATAACCAGCCAGAACCAAAAATAGCCCCTAATCCGATGAAGGTTAAATCCGTGAGTGTTAACTGTTTCTTAAATTTACCCTGCCCTGAATCGGATTTTGGCCGTGAAGAGGCTTTGTATAGCGCCATAATTATTCGCCCTTTTCTGTTTCTTATTTGATATACGTCAAAGTCGGGTAACTGCGCGTTTTACAACACTTCCCGGCTCATCACCCCATTGATTAATCGAGAAATATTTAACGGATTATGGTCTTGCAGTGCGAGTGGAAGTAAGGATTTAGGATAGTTTTGGAAGCAGACTGGGCGCAGAAAACGCCAGATGGCCAGTGTACCAACTGAAGTCCCTCTCACATCGGAAGTTGCCGGGTAAGGCCCGCCATGAACCACGGCATCACAGACTTCAACGCCTGTCGGGTAGCCATTAACAACCACCCTGCCCGCAATGTTTTGTAATCGTCGACTGAGCTCATGTGCATTCGCTAATTCATCGTGCTCACCAATTAAGGTAGCGGTAAGCTGCCCCTGCAAACAGTCAATTGCGCGTAAAAGCTGATATTGGCTTTCGGCTTCAACCACAATAGCAACAGGGCCAAAAACCTCCTCTTGTAACAGAGCATTTTTATTCAACAATAAAGCAATATCTGCACGATACAACATTGCACTTGCCTGATTTTCATGATGTTCGCCAATGGCTAACCGTGTCATTAAGGGTTCATCATCCAGTTGATGAATACCTTTTTGGTAGTTAAGTAATGTGCCTTGGTTCAGCATTGACTGCGCCGGGCGAAGCGTGATTTCCTGCGTTAATTGAGTAATAAATTGATCAAACTCTGGTGAACGAATACCCAAGATTATTCCTGGCTTGGTACAAAACTGGCCGCTACCTAATGTGAATGAATTTGCCAGTTCTTGGGCGATCGGTTTCCCCCGCTGTGCTAAGGCGTTTGGCAGCACAATGACCGGGTTGATACTCGACATTTCAGCAAAAACCGGAATAGGTTGTGGTCGCTGCATCGCCATATCGAACAATGCACGTCCACCAGCAAGTGAACCGGTAAAACCAACGGCCTGAATAATGGGGTGTTTGACTAGATCGGCCCCCACGCTATTGCCATAAATCATATTGAATACACCCGCGGGCATTTGTGCGGCGATAATAGCGCGTCCAATGGCTTCTGCGATGATTTCGGCGGTAGCCATATGGCCGCTATGTGCTTTGAAAACAACGGAGCAGCCCGCCGCTAATGCTGACGCCGTGTCACCACCAGCAGTAGAAAAAGCCAACGGGAAATTACTGGCACCGAAAACCGCAATAGGGCCTAGAGGAATATGGCATTGGCGAATATCAACTCTAGGGAGGGGTTTTCTTGCAGGTTGCGCAGTATCAATGCGGGCAGCATGCATATCACCACGGCGTAACAGCGTGGCAAACAGCCTCATTTGCCCGCTGGTTCTCGACCGTTCACCTTGAATTCTGGCTGGTGGTAGCGCCGTTTCTTCTGATACAAGGGCAATGAAGTCATCACCAAGAGCATCAATTTCATCGGCAATTTTATCTAAAAAAACGGCACGTTCTTCTAACGATGTCTGGCTATAACGGGTAAATGCATCGGCGGCGGCTTGGGCGGCGAGATCGACCTCATGTCGTGTAGCTTGATAAAACGCATAACCCGTTGGTGCGTTATCCACCGCCCGCCGACTGTGCAAACAGCGTTCCCCCTCTGCTTGCCTGCGACCACCAATAAACTGCCTACCTGAATGTGTTACCAACATAGCGCTTCCTCCAAGGATATCAAAAACAGTTACCGCTCCATTCAGAGACCGACATCAGGCAGTGAAGGACGATTAGCAAGGGCTTGTTCTACAATGGCGCGAACTTCAGCCAATGTTTCCCTTTCGAGAGGTAGACGCGGTGGACGGGTAATGGCACTCCCACGGCCAACCATCTCTTCACACAACTTGATGCATTGCACCAAATCAGGACGGAAATCCAAATGCAACAGAGGCATAAACCAGCGATATAATTCCCGAGCTTCTTCATAACGTTTCTGTTTAGCCAGACGGAATAAAGTCTCCCCTTCCCGTGGAAAAGCATTTGACATACCTGAAATCCAACCTTCCGCGCCCACTGCGACTGACTCTAAAACGACGTCATCCAAACCAGCAAAAAGAATGAAGCGATCACCCGCTTCATTGGGAATATCACTAAAAGGACGGGTATTGCCTGATGAATCTTTAAATGCCACGATATTTTCGCAATCGGCCAGAGAGGTCAGAATTTTCGGCGTAATATCATTTTTATACAGCAGAGGGTTGTTATATAGCATGACGGGTAAATCGGTAGAGGCAGCAATTGTACGGAAATACACTCGGTTTTCTTTCGGTGTTGGCGTATAAACCAGTGGCGGCATGATCATCACTCCATTAGCCCCTGCCTGACGGCATTCAGAGACCATTTTGCACGCATTATCGGTTGTCAATTCTGCGATACCCGAAAGAACGGGAACTTTTCCACCAGCAACATCTAATGCGAGTTCAACGATAGTACGCTTTTCTTTCATAGACAGAGATGTATTTTCCCCCACAGAACCATTGACGACTAAACCGGAAACCCCATCTTTAATCAGGTTGGTCATTACCTTCTGTGTGGCATCCAAATTAATGGAAAAATCGGAGTTAAATTGTGTTGTCACTGCTGGAAAAACACCATGCCAATTAACTTTTCTCTTGTTCATCGCTCTATCCTTTGATCGCCATTGATTTACTTGATATTTAGAATGCGAATTGTTTTTATCTTGTTAAAAAAATGTGATTCATTGGTTTTAATGGAATAATGGCTATTTCACTACAGAGAAGCTTGTCACTTTTCACAGTAAACAATGACGAAATTAGCATAATAGGAATGGCAAACTTATTGGATCACAAAAGAACGGAAAGACTGGAAGCATGAGTAAAACGGTAAATTACTCCACCCCTATTGACTGACGAAAATCACTGGGCGTGAGTCCAGTTGAGGTCTTAAATTGCCGAGTAAATGCGCTGTGATCGGTATAACCACATCGCAAAGCGACATCTGTGATAGGTAATTCCGTCGCCAGCAATTCAGACGCTTTTTCAATTCTAATTTTGTGGATCATCTGCCGAGGTGTCAGGTGAAAGATACGTTTACAGTAACGTTCCAATTGAGCAACCGAGAGGCGTGTTAAATGAGTTAGCTCGTCGAGGCGAATTGTTCGATCAAAATGTTCACGAATATAATCATCGACGATAGCCAACTTTTGGTACACAGGGTGATTTTCCTTAACTTCCATCAAATCATGAGAAATTCCTGCCATACCAATAATGTGATTATGTTGGTTATACAATGGCAATTTATATGTCATGCACCAACCTGCTTTGCGTCCATGATAAAAGTGGAGTTCCAGTTGGTTTTGGATAATTACCCCTTGATGCAACACACGTAAATCCTGTTCCGTGTAACAACTGCCCATCTGAGCAGGAAAGATTTCGGAAGAGGTTTTACCGAGTAGCGAAGAGATCGACTTAAATCCGCAGCGTGTGGCTAGCGTAAGGTTCGCAATTAGATAACGTGCTTTAATATCTTTGATAAAGAAAACCACGCTGGGAATCGCATTTAGCAATGGTGTAATTAAGGCAACCGCATTGAGAATATCTTGCAGGTTACTGGGTTTGTGATTAACTAATCCACTACAAAGCGCCGCTAAAAACTCAACATTACAAGCATCATGACCATTTGTGCCAATGCCGTTTCGGTATATATTCATCATCGATATCTCCAGTCTATTACCCGTAAAATAGGATTTTTGACTCGTGTCTGGTTAATTTGATTTTATAGATTAATTTATACATTGTTCTTCTGGTAAAAACAGAAATCATCATCAGTTTTATTTATAATTTTTCATTGTGCTGATTTCAGCATATTGCAGTATGAAATTCATCAAGCGGCAAACGAAATACTACGCCACTATTTATACCCTATGGATTTCAAGATGGATCGCGACGGCATTAAAAATACGTTAATTGGGTGGCTTTATGGCAGATAAACATGATTATCAGATTGTTCGCGTCATTGATTCACACACCGGTGGAGAACCCACCCGGACAGTAATCGAGGGATTTCCGTCTCTTGGCAAAGGAACCGTTGCCAAACAGCGTCAACGCTTTGAAACCGAATTTGATCACTGGCGCAAGGCTCTCATTCTTGAACCCAAAGGGAATGATGTGTTGGTCGGTGCACTTTTATGTCCGCCTGCTGTACCTGATGCCGATATGGGAGTGATTTTCTTTAATAACGCGGGGTACTTAGGCATGTGCGGCCACGGCACTATGGGCCTTATTGCTTCGCTCTATCATCTGGGCTGGTTGACCCCCAGCCAATATAAAATTGAGACGCCGGTTGGAATTGTAGAGGCGGTACTCCATCAGGATGGCGCAGTGTCTGTTTATAATGTCCCCTCTTATCGTTATCAGCAAAATGTCACTGTCAACGTGCCCGGTGTGGGTGATGTTAATGGAGATATTGCCTGGGGCGGAAATTGGTTTTTTCTGATCGGTCAGCATAACCTGTTTCTAACCCCCAACCATATCGATGAACTTACGCAATACAGTTGGGCCGTTAGGCAAGCACTGGCCCAAGCGGGGATCACCGGTGAAAAGGGTGAGTGTATCGACCATATTGAATTGTTTGCTCCTGATAACCATGCTGATAGTCGCAATTTTGTGTTATGTCCGGGAAAAGCCTATGACCGTTCACCGTGTGGCACTGGAACAAGTGCTAAGTTAGCCTGCTTAGCGGCGGATGGAAAATTGCAGCCGGGTGAGATTTGGTGCCAGTCCAGCATTATTGGTAGTGTTTTTGAAGCCCAATATCAGTGGATTGGTCAGAAAATTGCCCCAGTGATCCGGGGAACAGCGCATGTTTACGGTGATAACAAATTAATCATTGCCAAGAGCGATCCTTTTGTCTGGGGAATCAATGTATGACGCCCTGCCAAACATCGGATGTCATTATCGTTGGTGCTGGCATCGTTGGAGCCGCATGTGCTTATCAGTTAGTACAGGATGGTTTGAGAGTTGTTGTGATTGATGAGGGTGGTAAAGGGGCGACACAGGCAGGAATGGGGCATCTCGTGTGTATGGACGATAATCCTGCTGAATTGGCACTGAGTAGTTACTCATTAGATATATGGCGAACATTCACCCCACATATGCCAGAAAATTGTGCATGGCGTGGATGTGGCACACTTTGGCTGGCGGATGCTGAGGATGAAATGGCACTTGCTGAGGAAAAGAGCGCACGTCTCGCCGCCTATGGCATTGAGAATATGCCGATGACAGCAACACAGATTCACCAGATGGAACCGATGGTGAGGCGTGGGATTGCTGGTGGTTTGTCTGTTCCTGGGGATGGGATGGTCTATGCGCCGAATGTCGTACACTGGTTTCTTGCTAGCGGTAATGAAAAAATTCAGTTTATTAAAGGCCAAGTGCATGCCTTAAAGCCTCAGACCGTTGTGCTACGTGATGGAAAGAAATATTGCGCGCCGAGAATATTGTTAGCAAATGGGCTGTGGAGCACACATCTGTTACCTGAATTACCGCTTGTTCCTAAAAAAGGGCAATTGGCGATTACCGATCGTTACCCTACCTGCATCACACATCAACTGGTGGAATTAGGGTACAGCGCCAGTACACATGCATCGAATGGCACGTCAATCGCTTTCAACGTTCAGGCTCGCCCTACTGGTCAGCTCTTAATCGGTTCTTCACGCCAGTTCCATAACGAAAAACACACTATTGATCTCGGACTACTCCGTTCTATGCTCCAGCGAGCACTTCATTTTTTACCTCAGCTTGGTCAGATGAATATTTTACGTTGCTGGTCCGGCTTTCGTGCTGCAACTCCAGATGGCTTGCCTCTATTGGGACAGCATCCTGCTTATGAATGGCTATGGCTGGCCGTAGGCCATGAAGGATTAGGTGTGACGACCGCACCGGGCAGTGCCAAAATCATCTCCGCATTGATGCTGAATAGCAAAACGGAGATTGATCCCTTGTCTTACCAGCCTGCACGTTTTACTGCTATGGCCCATCAGAGGTTGCTATGACACTCAACAAACCCCCATTTATTGCTCTGTTTATCGATGGCGAATTGATCACCGTGCCTACGGGGATTACTGTTGCGGCGGCGCTAGCTTATACCGGTGATGAACATTGCCGTATATCTGTATCACATCAATTAAGAGTACCTTTTTGTGGTATGGGGATCTGTCAGGAGTGCCGTTTGATGATCAATGGTCGCCACTGTGTCGCGTGCCAGACAGTTTGTGAAATGGGTATGAAAGTCGAGAGGATCTGAACATGGCAACATCATCTTCTTCTACAGTATTGCGTTGTGATGTGCTGGTTATTGGTGCAGGACCCGCGGGATTGGCTACTGCACAGGCGGCCATACAAGGGCAACAATCCGTTATCCTGATTGATGACAATCCCAGAGCAGGCGGACAAATTTGGCGTCAAGGGCCATTTCATACATTGCCACCGATGGCGAAACGTTATTTATCAGTAACATCAGAAGATGCCCTGATCTATTTACCCGGTTGTAAAGTGATTGCAGTAGACAACCAATGTGTGATTGTTGAAACGGCAAGCCAGCACCGAATAGTTCACTACCAACGCATCATTCTTTGTACTGGAGCCAAAGAAAAATTACTTCCCTTTCCCGGATGGACATTACCGGGTGTCACAGGTGCAGGCGGATTACAGGCGTTGATAAAAAGTGGTCTCCCCATGACGGGTGAGCGTGTTGTTATTGCCGGTAGCGGTCCCCTTTTGCTCGCGGTTGCGGAGACGGTAAAAAAAGCGGGAGGAAACATAGCTGGTATCGTTGAACAAGCGCCTTTACACCGCTTATTTTCGTTTGGCTTGCAGTTGTTCCGCTGGCCTAACAAGTTGCATCAAGCCATCACGCTCATACCGCTTAAAAATTATTACAAAAACAGTACGGTGTTGGGAGTGGAAACCTCGGTAGAAGGCAGGTTGACTGGTGTGTATATCAGCAATAAAGGGCAGAAGCAGAAACTATCCTGTACGCGTTTAGCTTGTGGTTTTGGTTTAAGACCCAATACGGAATTGGCACAATTGCTTGGTTGCTTGCTGGATGAACAAGGAAATATTCAGGTAGATGCGTGGCAACAGACGACCCTATCTGGTGTATATGCCGCAGGAGAATGCACAGGTATTGGTGGCAGTGAGCTTGCACTTTGTGAAGGATTTATTGCCGGGTTTGCAGCAAGTGGTCAATGCGCTCTGGCTGAAAAATGGCGGCAAAAACGAGTAAAATGGCAACATTTTGCAACCGCGGTGGCACAGACGTTTAAATTGAATGAAGAGATCGCACGGGCGCTTCCACCCGATACCTTGATCTGTCGTTGTGAAGACGTACATTTAAACGAGCTTGAACCCTTTCAGGATTGGAATAGTGCAAAAATGGCGACGCGGTGCGGTATGGGGGCTTGTCAGGGAAAAATCTGTTCTGCCATTCTCCACGATATCAAACATTGGGCAATACCCTCCCCTCGCATTCCACTATCCCCTACCAGTCTTGAAACGCTGGCAGCAGGAGACACGGAAAAATTAACTTTTCTGATTGATAGATAAATATCCCCCTTCGTTTATCAAACCGAATTCCCACTAAAAATCACAGTTTGTTTGGTCACCTTTGCTATGATTCACCTCAAAAATCATTAAAACCTATAATGAGTTACTTTAGAGATTGAGGTGTGAACATTTATGCATAAGACAAATGGAACCATTTTAGATGTACCGGGTGTTAAGGTTGGACATGCTGAAGATGAGTTGCAACAAACCGGTTGTAGCATCATTATTTTCGACGACGGCGCTGTTTGTGGCGTTGATGTCAGAGGTTCCGCACCGGGGACAAGGGAAACCGAGCTTTTAGATCCCATTAACACTGTCCAGAAAGTTAATGCCGTGGTGCTAAGTGGAGGGAGTGCTTTTGGATTAGATTCCGCCTCTGGCGTAATGCGCTATCTTGAAGAAAGAAAAAAAGGTTTTGATGTCGGTGTTACTGTCGTACCTATCGTTCCTGCCGCAATAATTTTTGATCTAAATTTTGGCGATCCTGCGGTGCGTCCTGACGCTAAAATGGGCTACCTTGCTGCCCAAAACGCTTCTGTAACCCCTTTTCCATCGGGAAATATTGGCGCTGGCACTGGGGCCACTATTGGTAAGATAGCCGGTTTTGACAAAGCCATGAAAGGTGGGCTTGGGACCGCATCGGTTAAATTACCTGATGGGCTAACAATTGGCGCAATGGTTGTTGTAAATGCTGTTGGTGAAATCAGAGACCCTAAAAATGGTAAAACTATTGCGGGCGCATGTGATGAAAACGGTCATCTTATCGATCTCATTCCCTACATTATAAAAAATAATAAAGATAATAATTTCACTCAGGGAACAAATACGACCATTGGCATAATTTGTTGTAACGCCAATATGAATAAAAGCCAGATGAAAAAAGTTGCCCAGATGGCTCATGATGGTCTGGCGAGGACAATATACCCCGTTCATACCATGAGTGACGGGGATACTATTTTTGCAGCGGCAACAGGTGGTGTGGACTCATCGGTGAATATTGTTGGTATTCTCGCGGCTGAAGTCATGGCTGCTGCGGTTTTAGATGCGGTGAAATCAGCTAAATCAAAATTTGGTGTTAGAGGTTATGCCGATTTAGCACTTTCGATTTAGCACACTTTCGATTTAACACTTTTAAGGTAAGGTAATGCTGGTAGCCGCCATGCACCAGTAGCCTTCCAAACTTGAACTACCCTAACAAACTCGATAAAAAGGTTAACATTATGTCAGACATTCGCCTGTATATGCTGCAAACCGGAACCATCAAATGTAAGGTTCACAACATTAAGATGAATCAGGGTAATGGTGCCGATTATGAAATTCCGATTCCCTTTTTTTTACTCACTCATCCTAACGGCCATACGCTAATTGACGGTGGCAATGCAGTTGAAACCGCAACTGACCCCGAAGGCTACTGGGGAACTATCACCAAAACCTACTGGCCGGTGATGCGTGAAGATGAAGGTTGTGTCGCTCAAGTTAAAAAGTTGGATATCGATCCCGCAGATATCCGCTATGTGGTGCAATCCCATCTTCATCTCGATCACACTGGTGCAATAGGACGCTTCCCTAACGCGACACATATCGTACAGCGACGTGAATATGAATACGCCTACACACCTGACTGGTTTGCTGCTGGTGGCTATATCCGCAAGGACTTTGACCGGCCAGGTCTGAAATGGGAGTTTCTCGATGGGGAACGCAATGACATGTTTGATGTTTACGGCGATGGCACGTTAAAAACGGTATTTACTCCGGGGCATTCGCCAGGACACCAATCACTACTGGTCACCCTGCCGAACAGTGGCAGCCTGCTGTTAACGATTGATGCCGCTTATACCCTCGACCACTGGGAAGAACGGGCGCTGCCGGGGTTTCTCACCTCTACCATTGAAACCGTACGTTCGGTGCAAAAACTACGGCATCTAGCCAAACGCACGAATGCAATCGTGGTAACGGGACACGATCCAGATGCCTGGCCAACATTCCGTCAGGCACCGGAGTATTACGATTAACTCGAATTTGTCAATCCAAAATAGCCAGAAACTAGAAAGTGGATGTTTCTGGCTTGGCACTCATTTTACGAAAGTTTAACCAACTATACCCTATGGATTTCAAGATGCATCGCGACGGCAAGGGAGTGAATCCCCGGGAGCATAGCAAACTATGTGACCGGGGTGAGCGAGTGCAGCCAACAAAGAGGCAACTTGAAAGATAACGGATATATCCGAGAATAACCGTTATTCCTCCCCTCCCTCTCTTAGCCAATCATTGACAAAAGACTGGGCATTTTCAGATTTAAATCCTATCGAAGATATGCCGGTTGGCTTCCATAAGAGCTCGATAGCACGAATCTTTTGGTTATAATCAAGAGCATTAAAGATTTCATTTAATTGTTCATCTAAAAGCAAATCTCGATATTGAAGAAAATATTCATCATTGAATTGATCGCAACATCCAGCAAAAAGCTTATTGCCGTTTTCACGATTGAACCCACAACATCTCACACGTTTAAAGCCAGCTTGATAATAAAAATCGCATATTTCATCATATCTGTATGCGTTGACGATAGGATTCAAAAATGCATCTACATTAACAGCAACCTGATCAACACTATCATCTAAATGATTAGCTGTACTATCGCCATATTGATTTCGACTTAAGTTATCGCATAGCTTATTCATTAAATCAGTATTTAAAAAATACTCTTCTGCATGATTTTGTTTTACAAAAATCTGCAAAAGTTCTCGCTGCCTCAATCGTTCATATTCTCCTATCGCGTTGTATAGCCAAATAAGCGCTATCCCCTCTTCATTTAATGAGCGTGAAGCGGCTAAAAAACCCTCTTGTGGAAATTCCATATGATGGATAACACCGGTAGAAACAACAACATCAAATTGATTATCTCGTGTTAGCTTCTCAATCGTATTATTTTCTAGCGTGACGTTATCCAACTGATGATAAGATATCAACTTATCTGCCACCTCTAACGCTTTATCCGTCATATCAATACCCACAAATTGGGTATCGGGATACATACTTGCCAGCCCTAGCAAACGATGCCCCGTTCCACAGCCTAAATCAAGCACATATTTTCCCGTTAAATAATCCGGCTTAAATATAAGCCTTATCACCGTAGCCATATCATAAATAAGATTGTCTCCAATAGCAGAACTAGGATATGGATATCGGTTATACATCGCTTTGACGTCCTGATTACTCATATTTATTTCTCCGAACAAAATGACAAATCAGTAGTACTAACCTATGATCACGAATAATAGATTACAAATGATAGTATAGATGTCACCCTCATAAATTTCATGACAACGAGTAATAAAATATTTCATAATTGGGAGAAAAATATCTTAAATTCAATTGGAATAGAAATTAGAGAGCAGTGGAGTTATTAATAATCACATTAATAAACATCTTAAATAGTTGAAGATCGAAACAAGATGAATATTAATTTATTCACACAAACATCATTTACTGTCATGTGGTCTTGAATACGTAAAATAGACATAAAGCTATATTAACACTCATATCACTATAAAGTGTTAATTTTATGGAAAATTATAAAACTTAAACATTAAAAATTCACTTTGACAATTTAAGCGATCAATTTTTTAATTAAATATTGCTTAATAAACAGAGACATAATTTTTTTGCCAACTATTTTTAGCGATAAAACTCCAAGCTTTCTTGCTCTATTTCTATGTACAGTATATTTTTATTTTAAATACTACAAAAAAGTCATGGCTGTGATTAGATAATATCAAATAGATATAATCACCACGATTTAGCCAGAATCGCTCGTATCTACAACAGGAGAAATACTATGCATGTCGGCATTATTGGGGCGGGGATTGGTGGTACATGTTTAGCCCATGGATTACGTAAACATGGAATAAAAGTGACGATATATGAACGAAACTCTGCCGCATCATCCATACTTCCGGGTTATGGAATTCATATAAATTCATTCGGTAAGCAAGCACTGCAAGAATGCCTCCCGGCTGAAAACTGGCTAGCCTTTGAGGAGGCATCAAGATATATTGGCGGACAATCCCAGTTTTATAATGAACGTATGCGTCTTCTCGCCGTTCATGGCGGTATTTCTCCAATGGCAGGGAAAATTATTTCCGAACAACGTTTGTCAATTAGCAGAACTGAACTGAAAGAAATACTCAACAAGGGGCTTGCAAATACCATTCAATGGGACAAAACATTCGTCCGTTATGAACATATTGAAAACGGTGGTATTAAAATTTTCTTTGCCGATGGCAGTCACGAAAATGTCGATGTCCTTGTCGGTGTAGACGGTAGCAATTCAAAAGTACGTAAGCAGTACCTTCCTTTTATCGAAAGATTCGATGTTGGTGTTAGTATGATCATTGGTCGTGCACGTCTTACCCCGGCTCTCACAGCGTTGCTACCCCAAAATTTCCGCGATGGTACACCCAATAGTATCGTCCCTAAAAGCCCCGACTGGTTGTTCATCTCTATGTGGCGTGCCCCAGTGAATATTCATGTAGAGGCATCCTTAGCGGAAATCGATAATTTTATCGTATGGGTTTACGTAGCAGCAACAGATAGTCTTCCTGGCAATATCACCGATTTTTCCGCTGAAGCCCTCTGCGATCTGGTCCAATCGCGTATGATTTCGTGGGACCCAAGCTTACATACTCTGGTTCAACAAAGTGATATGAAAAACATCTCTCCGCTACATTTACGCAGTATGCCCCATCTTCTACCCTGGAAATCCAGCACCGTCACATTACTTGGGGATGCTATTCACAACATGACGCCAATGGCAGGCTCAGGGGCGAACACAGCGCTGCGAGACGCACTTTTACTCACGCAGAAGCTTGCTAGTGTAGCGTCCGGCCACGAAGAGTTAGTCAAGGCAATTTCAGATTATGAGCAACAAATGCGCGCATATGCTAATGAGATCGTTGGAATTTCACTGCGCAGCGCTCAGAACGCTGTAATACATTTTTCAATACCACCATTGAAACAACGGCATTTGAGCATAAGAAGAAATAAATCTCAAAGTCATCAACACCGACGTTAATATTCCGAGTAAATTGTCATACCGGAACGAATTCCATATCATTACTCTAGATACACTTATACCCAATAGATTTCAAGATGGATCGCGACGGCTAAGGGAGCGAATCCCCGGGAGCAGAAATAACGATGTGACCGGGGTGAGGGAGTGCAGCCAACAAAGAGGCAACTTGAAAGATGACGGATATATTATAAACGCCACCAGTAGATATATCATACTGGTGGCTTGGCTTAATTAATTATGCAATTTTTACCCAAGGATAAGCATCAGATGTTCCTGCACCATCTGGCTCGGTGCCTCTATTCCACCATTTAGCTTCCCAATTTTGATTGTTCCAACTCACTCTATCGCCGGCCTTATATGCCCTATTTGCATCCCAGACAGGGTAATCACTCCCTGTATCGGGATGAATGGGATCAACCGGTTCAACATTAACACCCTTGAAGTAGAATGGTGTCATATCTATTTTTTCCGTGATTAACTCACAACCAAGCCCTTCCCTCGCCGCATTGACCAATAAACCACGATCTTGATCGGCGGTCCATGTAAATATTCCCCCCAGATTCTTTTCTAGTGCATATTGTGCTTTAGATTTAACGGAACGAGGGGTATCAAGAGAAATAAACAACTGACTATCCTTATTATAGAGATAATCAGCATCTGCTATTTCATCGGTATATAAGTCAAAATTATTTCTTCCCCTCTTTTCTTCCAAATCCAGATAATTATATATCGTGTCGTACCATTCTGTGGTCCCTGATTCAAACGAGCCGGTTGTGGTAATCTTCGGTTCTTTTTTCGGAACATAACCAGGATCATAACTGCCGGATAATGGAGAATAACTATCAATAACCGTATTTCTGCCATTGCGTGAATAGCCGGTGTAACCAATATTAATGGCAGATGCAGGCACACCAAGACTCAATAAATATTCAACCGCCTTTTCTACACTATTCTCACCACTAGGATAATTGCGGAGATTGGTGTGATGTAACAACCTTTCAGCCCACGGCGTACCAAAGAAATCATAGGTCATAACGTTAACACCATATAGCCCAACTTGCAGTAATTCAGGTATTTTTGATTTTTCCATTTTCTCTGGTACCGCCGAACAAGCGATACTTATTTTTATATCTGAACGCCCTGCTTCTTTAAAAGCAGCAGTTAAATCTTTAATTAAACTAACATAATAATCGCCATCGTCTGGCGCATACATGTTACCTTCATTTCCAGCAACGCCCGGATACTCCCAATCAATATCAATTTCGGTAAACATAGGGAAACGTTGGAATATATCCACTAGACTCGAACAGAAATAGGATTTTAGTGTTTCGTCTCTGACCATAGCATAAAAGCCATTACTCATGGTCCAACCACCGACACTAAATGACATAATAAGATCATGGCCTTGAGCTTTTGCAGCTTGTTGAACTTTAGCCAATCCACCTAATACGCCCATACTTTTAGATTGATCGAAATCCCTTGGCATTTGGATATCTTGCCAACCAGAATAAGTACAATTCTGATAAGATTGGCAATCTCCCCAAGCATCTGTGAATGTCACTTCTCCATTATTGGTGCGGGCAAATAATGGCGCTTGCTCTTTAATTTGCTGCTTCTTTTCGCCCTCATCACCTAATATTCCACAGAAACCAATAACTAATTTATCATAAGCAAAAGGATTATCTAAAAGGTGCTGTAAATCTATTCCTCTACCTCGACGAATGGGATCTTGATTTCCTTGTAATCGACCGTCATATTGCGACCAATCTGTATAATAACCAAAAACTTTAGGTTTATTTCGTGTGTCATATTTATTATAGACTGGTAATGCGATTCTTCCCGATGTGTAACTGAAATTTATTGTTTCAGTTGATGGATTGAAATTATCTATCTGATAAGACTGCTCACTAAAAGAATCTGTCTGGATTATTTTTGACATAAATCACCTCGACTAGATATCAGTTTATTTTTCGATGAACACTCCAATTGCTTTATTTGCGCGGTAACATAATTACATTCTAGTTTGTATTCTTAGGAAAACAAATAATTGTTATTTGTTTGATTGTTAATGATCAACTAAAATTTATGTCAACGGGATTTATATTACCGACCATTTACTATCAGATTGCAAAAACAAATAATTGCAAATTGTAAATATATTAATTGTCATTGTTACAATTACCTCCTCAATTAAATTTGTAAATTAATTTTTACGAACCATTTATTTTAATTTTATTTCAAATTGACTGCTTTTTATATTTTATATCTATACTAATTTGTATCCTTAGGGAGTTCGTTTCTTCAAAATATTATTACCATTCTTATATATGGAGATTAAAATGAAAGCTAAAGATGTTCAGCCAACCATTATTATTAATAAAAATGGCCTTATCTCTTTGGAAGATATCTATGACATTGCGATAAAACAAAAAAAAGTAGAAATATCAACGGAGATCACTGAACTTTTGACGCATGGTCGTGAAAAATTAGAGGAAAAATTAAATTCAGGAGAGGTTATATATGGAATCAATACAGGATTTGGAGGGAATGCCAATTTAGTTGTGCCATTTGAGAAAATCGCAGAGCATCAGCAAAATCTGTTAACTTTTCTTTCTGCTGGTACTGGGGACTATATGTCCAAACCTTGTATTAAAGCGTCACAATTTACTATGTTACTTTCTGTTTGCAAAGGTTGGTCTGCAACCAGACCAATTGTTGCTCAAACAATTGTTGATCATATTAATCATGACATTGTTCCTCTGGTTCCTCGCTATGGCTCAGTGGGTGCAAGCGGTGATTTAATTCCTTTATCTTATATTGCACGAGCATTATGTGGTATCGGCAAAGTTTATTATATGGGCGCAGAAATTGACGCTGCTGAAGCAATTAAACGTGCAGGGTTGACACCATTATCGTTAAAAGCCAAAGAAGGTCTTGCTCTGATTAACGGCACCCGGGTAATGTCAGGAATCAGTGCAATCACCGTCATTAAACTGGAAAAACTATTTAAAGCCTCAATTTCTGCGATTGCCCTTGCTGTTGAAGCATTACTTGCATCTCATGAACATTATGATGCCCGGATTCAACAAGTAAAAAATCATCCTGGTCAAAACGCGGTGGCAAGTGCATTGCGTAATTTATTGGCAGGTTCAACTCAGGTTAATCTATTATCTGGGGTTAAAGAACAAGCCAATAAAGCTTGTCGTCATCAAGAAATTACCCAACTAAATGATACCTTGCAGGAAGTTTATTCAATTCGCTGTGCACCACAAGTATTAGGTATAGTGCCAGAATCTTTAGCTACCGCTCGGAAAATATTGGAACGGGAAGTTATCTCAGCTAATGATAATCCATTGATAGATCCAGAAAATGGCGATGTTCTACACGGTGGAAATTTTATGGGGCAATATGTCGCCCGAACAATGGATGCATTAAAACTGGATATTGCTTTAATTGCCAATCATCTTCACGCCATTGTGGCTCTTATGATGGATAACCGTTTCTCTCGTGGATTACCTAATTCACTGAGTCCGACACCCGGCATGTATCAAGGTTTTAAAGGCGTCCAACTTTCTCAAACCGCTTTAGTTGCTGCAATTCGCCATGATTGTGCTGCATCAGGTATTCATACCCTCGCCACAGAACAATACAATCAAGATATTGTCAGTTTAGGTCTGCATGCCGCTCAAGATGTTTTAGAGATGGAGCAGAAATTACGCAATATTGTTTCAATGACAATTCTGGTAGTTTGTCAGGCCATTCATCTTCGCGGCAATATTAGTGAAATTGCGCCTGAAACCGCTAAATTTTACCATGCAGTACGCGAAATCAGTTCTCCTTTGATCACTGATCGTGCGTTGGATGAAGATATAATCCGCATTGCGGATGCAATTATTAATGATCAACTTCCTCTGCCAGAAATCATGCTGGAAGAATAAAAAGAAAATCACTGAAAGTTTTTCAATCATCTCTTGACTAAAAATACAGAATCCCATTTATACCCAATAGATTTCAAGATAGATCGCGGCGGCAAAGGAGCGAATCCCCGGGAGCATAGCAAACTATGTGACCGGGGTGAGTGAGTGCAGCCAACAAAGAGGCAACTTGAAAGATAACGGGTATATACCCTATGGATTTCAAGATGCATCGCGGCGGCAAAGGAGCGAATCCTCGGGAGCATAGATAACTATGTGACCGGGGTGAGTGAGTGCAGCCAACAAAGAGGCAACTTGAAAGATAACGGGTATACTGATGGTAGAAACAGTACGAGTACACAAGAGGTTTTGTATGATCATTTTTGTGACAGGAGCAACTTCAGGTTTTGGTGAATCAATTGCCAGAAAATTCATTCAAAACGGTGCTAAAGTTATTGCGACTGGACGCCGTAAAGAACGGTTAGAAAAATTAAAAGCTGAGCTGGGTGATAACTTTTACTTTGTTCAACTTGATGTCACTGATCGGGCCGCTATCAACCAGGTTGTAGAACAATTACCCGAATCACTCCGCCATATCGATATTTTAGTCAATAATGCCGGTTTAGCGCTTGGATTAGAACCCGCTCATCTGGCTAATTTGGATGACTGGGAAATAATGATTGATACCAATGTCAAAGGGCTCGTCAATATGACCCGTGCTCTACTGCCTGAAATGGTAAAAAGAAATCATGGGCATATTATTAATATCGGTTCTACCGCTGCAAGCTGGCCATATTCCGGTGGGAATGTTTATGGCGCAACTAAAGCCTTTGTCAAACAGTTTAGTTTAGGCTTACGAGCCGATTTGCAGGGAAAAAATATCCGTGTCACTGATATAGAACCCGGCTTAGTGAGTGGCACTGAGTTTTCTTTAGTACGTTTTAAAGGCGACAATGATAAAGTGAATAAAACCTACGATGGCACGCAAGCATTAACCGCCGAAGATGTCACTGAAGCTGTTTTTTGGGTCGCTAATTTACCTGCTCATGTCAACATTAATACATTAGAAATGATGCCAGTTTGCCAGTCATTTGCCGGGCTTAGTGTGCACAGAAATGAATAATTACACTCTTCTTGATAATTTGTTGAACATCTTAATGCTATCTTATAATTTATCTATCTGATAGTTTCTTATTGTGCCATCTAAATTGGCTCCACTCACGCTACTCTCAAGAGAATTCAAGAGGATAAAAGATGAATATTTGTAATTCTTTGATATTAAAAGCCATGCCAGCTATCGCTCTGGCAATACCATTGTTATGGCAAACGCCAGCATTGGCGGCAACTTGTACTTCTGGAAGTACCTGCGTCACAGTGAATGGCAGCGGAGATTCTGTGCTCGATAAAGAAGCCGCTCGTCAAAGCAAAGAACAATGGAATGAAACAAAGAATCTTCGCACTAAAGTTAATAAACGTGCCGAGAAAGAGTTCGACAAGTTCGATAAAGCCATTGATGCTCGTGATACATGTATGAAAAGTACCAATATCAATGCTTATTGGGAACCCAATACCGAACGTTGTTTAGACAGCAATACAGGTATGCCCATCAGACCGTAATATAAGGTGATGATAATGAAGATGAAGAAAGCGCTTTTATTTAGCGCGCTACTCTTTACCCTACCTCCATTTGCACTTGCTGCACAAGCTTCATGCGAAAGCGTGAAAGAACAAATTGCGCAGAAAATTATCAATAATGGTGTGCCGGAATCTGGCTTTACATTGGAAATTGTTGCTAATGACCACATTGAACAAGCCGGTGGTAAAATCGTTGGGTATTGTGAAAATAATACCAAAAAGATTGTGTATATCCGGCAAGGAAGCCAATCTTCCAAGTAAACCCACATTCTCTTTCTGAAGGAAAATACACAAAATTCAGAGAAAATATTACGCCAATATTTTACCGTTGATGAATGATGAGACGAATAGAGGTCGAGGCTATACGCCCTCGGCCCCTTTTCACATTATCTCTATCTCTATGTGAACAGCGGCCATCCTTGACAAGCGGACCTGAATGCTAGCCTTAATATCGCTTCCTATGTAAACCATTAGCTTTTTTAAAACTGACAATTTAAATAATTAAATTTAACATTATAACGTTTTGGAATATAAATATTTTCTGAATATCATCATATTGAAAATTTAAAATAGGAAACGTTATGGGTGATCTTATCACTAAGAAAATTCGCTTTGCCGTGGTATTTTTTATAGCATTAGTTGTATCAGGATGTAGCGCTGTCGCAGAAAATCAAACAGAAGACCAGAATTTTAATGGCAACAACAATACGCAATATGTAAAAATTTATTTGCATAATAATACATCACATTCATTAGTGGCTGAAAAAACAGACTTACTTTGGGGAAGTTGGATTGAAAAACCATCATCATCAATATCCGCATATAGTCACGATTCATTTGCCTCAAAAGGTAAGATTTTTAGTGGCACCGAGGGCAAAATTATTTATCGTTTACCCAATGGTGAAGATAAGTTAAATGTTCACTGGAACCTTTCATATTGGGGTGTTCAGAACCACAATATCCATCTCTCCGAGGCATCAACTCATTATAAACTTGAGAAAACAGTTAAAAGCTCATCTTCTTTAGGCATACAGATTGATATTTATCTCACTGAAAAAAATATAGACAACAATTATAAAATTGCCGTGATGTCAGATCCTCAGCCGTGGCGTTTAGATCCTGAACAGGGCGATCCTAATGCCGACAAAAAACCGTGGGAAGAATTAAATAAAAAGGTAGCAAATAGTATCAATAATATTTATGACCGCAATCATCTTGCTTTTGGCATTGTTAATGGTGATCTTACCGAGTTTGGACGCGCTAGTACCAGAAAAAGCCTTGAGGAGATATATACATCAAAAATCAAATTCCCGCTATTTATGGGATTAGGAAATCATGATTATGCAAATAATGTTAATGATTGTACTTATCCAGAAGGTTTTGATTTCAGTCGTAATGCCTGCGCCAGATCTGCTGTCTTTGATATGGCAAAGAGAATAAGTGGTTATAGTAAAGAATTGAATAATTTCTCCTATGACTATGATAATGAAGCATGGAAAGGCAGTTTATCTTATTCCTGGGATTTCGGGGATATTCATTATGTTCAATTGCAAAACTATCCTACCTATAATGTCAATTTGGACCACTATGTCAGCCCAACCGTTTATATTACAAAATCCCTTGATTGGTTGGAAAGCGATCTTGAATCTGCTCAGACAAGAGGAAAAGCTGTAGTTTTAAATTTTCACGATGGGTATGACCATTTTATTAATAACAGCAGTTATGCTGAAAAAGAAAAATTTAAGTCGCTGATTAAAAAATACAACGTTATGGCTGTTTTCGTTGGGCATTCACATTTCCTTAAAGAATACACCGCCTCGGTATTTGGAAATGCAAGAGTCTATGACAGTGGAGCACTATTTAAAGGTGATTTCTTTATCATTGATGTTAACAAAAAATGCATGCAAATATCTGCATATAATGGAATAGACGGTACTCCAAAGTTTGTTAAAAAAATGACCACTGTTTGTGGTAAATAGAGATACATCGTACTGAGATTTTAGATTGATAAAAAACCTCACTTTCCACAAGTGAGGTTTTCTTATTGATTGCTTATAGATCACAATCACGATATTTATGTATATACCCGTCATCTTTCAAGATGCCGTTTTTAGCACCTGAAAATGGTCGTTAATTCCAGACATCAGCGAGTCCGCTATATCAGGTAGCGTTGTGGTGAAAAATTTGAAGACTTTGTCTCGAAATTCATGTTTATCAGCGAAATAACGGTTATTTCGAACAGGTTCATTCATAACCTTCCATAATCGTTCTATCGGGTTTAAATTTTGGCTATATGAAGGAAGGTAATGTCACTCAATGTTGCTAACATAAGCCTACTCCTCCACAAAATGAGCTTTGTTGTCACCCGCACCATCCACAATAAGATGAATTTTTTAATATTTTCCATTTATTAATCATCCTGAATTCGATGATAGGAATATTTTTGATATTACGTCACAAATATCACCCGCTAAAACACCATTATCTCAAGAGGAGATACAAGCTCATATTGCTGCCGGCAATAAAAGAAGAAATAAAAAAAGCAAATAATCTTATTATTAGGGAGTAGCATAGGATGCTCCCCTGATAACATTGCTGATAAAAGATCACAGGAAACAATGTACTTGATTAGAAAACCGAACTCTTTAATAAATTTACCCGCTCTTAATTAATAAAACCGACAAAGAAAAAAATAACTTGCATAAAATAACTTATTTTGGTAGCTATAATTGAGAATACTAATGTCAACAATGAGGGCAAACTGAATGACTAAATTCATCCTTACGCTGTCTATTATCCTTGGTCTTACAGGGTGTGTTTCGCAGAAACAACCACTTTCTCTTGATTACATCGCAGGTAATGAAACATTTCATTTATCCAAACCTTGTATAGAACAAGCTCTTCCTGTAGGAGAAGTCGGTGATGATTTAGCTGTGAATGCCAATAACATTTTTATTAAGGTTAAAAAAGGACTGAATTGTAGTGACCGGTTCAAACTTTTTTTAGCAAGAAACTTAGGGAAAGAGTTGTTTATTTACTTTGACGGTAAGCCAGTCATAAAAACCAGACTTGTTTCTATGATTCATCCAGAAGAAGGCTTCCATCAAGCAGTAGAATCGAAATCATTGTCAGATGGAATTCTTAGATCCTTGAATTAATGAAAAGCCTATGGTTGCTACTCTTGTGTTTCATTTATCCATCAAAAAAAGCAAACCATAGGCTCAACTTTAAGCGTTGTAAATGATCCTAATGACTTGACCTATAGAGTAACTTTTAAACCTAATACGATCCGTACCAGCACCATTATTATCCGTAATTTGATGTGATCCAGGTCCCGTTGTACTTATTCGTTTCACTCCAGTCGATACGGGATATTCAATTTCAACACCAAAAGCTGATGGGGCCGATGAGTCGGTATCAAAACTTATGGTATATACTGAAATTCCTGAATGCATCCGAAGATCAACCCACGGTCCCCATGTTATATGTAGATTAATGAGTTATTAAATGATATATACCCGTAATCATTGAAGATGCTTGATTTTATCCGAAATGGAGATCATTATCCTCGCTATGAAAATATTCATTACCGATGAACAAAAAGCCGAACTTGAACATCTCCATCACACCTGCCGTGATA
>NZ_CAWPHH010000047.1:0-26013 GCF_963887965.1 Photorhabdus sp. RW14-46
GGGGTATAGGTGCTATGATAGGCATAACTCAGTCCGTTTAGTGGTTTGGGATTATCTACAATTGATCAGATTGCAAAAATTGGACTGAGTTCCCTCCAAGTGTTCTACTATTTTGAAAAGTTATTTAAATGCATTATTTTGGTGGTGGGCTACAATACCCTCCGTGATTTATTCAAATTAATTACTGCATCTCCCACTGATTAGAAATCAAATCCTGCATATGAATAGTAAAAAAAATAATACCTTCTAATTAATCTTAAAAAAATAGAAATCATCAGCCACAGTGTTATTTATTAAGGAAATGTTTTAGCACAAATATTTTTTATTAATGATTTATATCGAGTAGTTTCCCATATCTCTTGATTGAAATAACTTTATTGCCTTAATAAGACAGTTCATTTTGACAGAATTTTCCCGCATATAATTAAAACGATGAGCACCGTTTCACGCTCATTTTCGTGCATTAAAAGTCTTGATGCCTCTATATTTTTGTCATATTTTTAACCACGTAACCTCGCTGTCAACGACAGCAGCCAATGTTTCCAGTATCAGGATGATACGAGTGATCTGCGAGAAACGCCTTCGGGTGGTCACAAACCCAAAGTTATAAGGAATGGAGTGTGGTCTGAGACTGACGCTTTCGAGCGACCACAAAGAAGCTACCAAGACCTGAAATGTAGCGCTTTAAGAGCGGTAACCCCCTGAGCCTTTGAAAGCGGGGATCGCAGTCGATGCGATGAAGGTATGTTTATTCCAGCGAAATGGCTAACAACAAGCATTTCTTAGCCGCCAGTATTGCCAGCCGAGGATACCGTGATTGGCCTTCAACCAAGTGACGACTAGCCATTAATCAGGCAACGGCTTTCTAAGCCGTAGGTCTGCTAAAGCGCCACTGTCATCACATCCTTAATCCGGGTTGCCCCGCTGCGACCTAGGTTACCTATATCCAAAATCTCTAACGTCTAATAAACGCTGCTGGTGCCTGCCCTGTGGCGTCACTTTTACTTGTGAAAGTGACGCCGCAGCGCGGACACACTTCAGCCTTAGAGATACGCAACTTCACACAAAAGTCATGCATCTGACACACATGCTCTACGTCGGGCTGACCACTTTTTACAGAAGAGTTGAACTGATACCGAGGCAGGCCAACGGCCTGAGGGGATACCCATCGCAGGAGGCTGCACAGAGTGCATTACCGATACCCCGCCATACCTCAACTGCTGCACACTCGGGCGCACAGGTATCGTTCCTGGCAGATCATATTGATGCTTCTGCCATTTAGCCCATGCGCCAAAGAAATGCAGCTTGTTGATATTGTGAGAAGTTTGCTATGAGCAAATTAAGTCGTGAAATGAAAATGCTGGCGAAGCAAGTCGGCGGCAGCTTTAAAACCGTGCATGATCACCCGCATCATGGATAGATTTTGTCGTCACCTGCTTGCGCTCAATATCCAGGCTCGTGATGTTCAACATGTGACTGCTCCCCGCCGTTGAGAGGGAATCAAAAAACGCTCTCTGGGTTTGTTAAATCGCATTTTGCTGCGCATTATGATGACGACGAACTGGCTGAATTTACGGAGAAAAGCAAGGGGCATGGACGGACAGAATTCCGTCATGTTATGCAAATTCGTGCGGCATTGCCAGCAGCACTTCAGGAAAAATGGCACTCAATACAGTCTGTTATCGAAGTGGTCAGTGAACACCGTGTGAAAGGCCAACCAGCCCACCGAGATTCACGCTGGTATGTGAGTTCGTTGCCTTTAGATGTGGAGCGAGCTGCCACAGCATTGGTCAGTGGAAAATGAGCTACACTGGGTTTTGGACGTCACTTTTCGGGAAGATGCTATCTCGCTTAAAGATCCTGATGGTGCAGCACAAGTGGCTCTTTTTAATCGAATAGCATTAAAAAAGCCGTTCATTGTCCCCACTAAGCTCTTTAAGTTGCTGTAAGATATCTATTTTCTTTTTTATCAGTAGGTCGGCGGTATTTCATACGCCAGTATTTTGAACCTCTCGGAGTAATTTCCAGATACAACCCGCCACCATCAGCGAGTTTATAGGCTTTATCTTTTGGCTTTGCTGCCTCTATTTGCCTGGCATTGAGTTTCATGTTGGGGGCACATTATTAATCGAATCGGAAGATGCCCCCAATTATGCCCCCACAGATATGTGGATTGCAACGGACGATAATAGACCTTGATAGACTATTTTATTTGATTTATAAGGAGTTTTCTTGGATAAGTGGACTTTGGTGAACTGCTATGAACATAGTCATGGTGCCGAAGGCCGGACTCGAACCGGCACACCCGAAGGCGGTTGATTTTGAATCAACTGCGTCTACCGATTTCGCCACTTCGGCACTGAAGTAGTATGCGGAAAACGACGGCTATTATACCTGTCAGCGATCTGTTAGCAACTGTTATCCTTCTCACTTTGGTTTAAGTGTTGAAAAAAAGATCAAACCCATCTTTCAACACAAATGTGCGTTCAATTACTGAACATCAAAACCCTAAATAAGTACACCTAGCAATATCTTTTCTACCTGAAATAGCTCCTCCTCTGCAATATCAGAGAAAAAACAACTCTCCCCACAACAATTTTTACAGTCATAGTTAGTCAAACCACCTGACGCTGATAGACAACCTATAATCACCTTATATAATCTCAGCATGATAATTCGCTATGAGGTAAATGGTTATGACGATTATTAGCTGGATTGGTGCTGGGATCTTTTTGGGCATTGTCATTGGCGCGTTGATGATGCTGTTTAAAAAGAATAAATAACAGCTTTTGCTATCTTTATCCTGTTTGTGAATTCACTGGAAATATGCCTGATTGGTCAATTCAAAATGAATAAACAGTTTTTTAAGATCTTCTCCATTTCTGCCATGATGTTGGCTCTCGCAGCCTGCTCTTCTTCAAACAAAATATATTCGGCAAAGTTTCTGCAACCGAAGAAACAACCATTGAAATGGGAAGTGTTCGAAGGAAATGCGAGAACTAAAAAGCTAGCTTCACAGTTGGTTGATCAGTATGCACAGGATATTTTCAACAGCAGTAATGCACAAGGCATGGCGATGGTGGTGATTGATAATAATCAGACGGTTTACCGCAGTTTCGGTGAAACCCGTCCGGGAAACGGCATCCGTCCAAAGCCCGATTCAATCATCCGTATTGCCTCGCTAACTAAGTTGATGACCAGTGAGATTATGATCAAGCTCGAAGAGGATGAGGTTCTGCGTTCCACCGATCCGTTGCAAGACTATAGTTATTATGGCGTGAAAGTGCCCCAATACAGCCCTCTTCAACCCATCCGGTTATTCCACTTGGCAAGCCATACCAGTGGCTTACCTCGTGAGCAGCCGGGAGGTAGATGGGGGCGTCCTGTTTTTGTTTGGCCTACACAAGCCAATCGCTGGACCTGGTTAAAAACAGCTCAATTAGACTCCGCACCAGGCACTACAGCATCTTATTCCAATCTGGCTTACGATTTATTGGCAGATGCGCTCTCTAAGGCTACGGGTAAGCCATATACCCGTTTGTTATACGATAAGATCACCGGCCCTTATTGCATGAAAGACACGACACTGACACCAAACCGTTCTCAGTGTGCTCGTTTGATGGAAAGTTATAAGCCAAGTCCGTGTCTTAATACTGTTGCTGCGGCAGGCAGTGGTGGAATCTATTCAACGCCAAAAGATATGCAGCACTGGATGCAGCAATTTTTATCATCAGACAGTCAGTTACGTAAACAAACCGCGAGTCGCGAACAAGGTATTTATTTTAAGCGTTCCGCTCTGGCTTCAATTAAAGGGATGGATGTTGCCGGTCAGGCAGATGGCGTTGGCCTTGGTTGGGTTTACATGAACGCCCGCGGCGATGTACCGGGTATTTATCAGAAAACCGGCGGTGGTGGAGGGTTCAATACGTATATGGCAATGATCCCCGAACAAAATATCGGGGTGTTTGTGGTGATCACTCGTAAACAACACAGCCTGTTCAGTAGCGTAACAACGGGGGTTAATCAACTAGTAACTGCATTGTCGAAAAATCACCATCAAGCTTGAATCTTTTACGTCGTAAAATCGAGATATCCAGGATAGGGTTTCTTAGCCAAAAACCCTATCCCTATGGACCCTCTAATATCTGGCTCCATACTAGTACCACTATTTCTAAAAGCTACTGTCTTCTCTTAAGGAGTAAATAAATACTCACAGTAAGGAACAATAGGCTTGGTAATAGTGCCGCCAAAACCGCTGGCACGCTGTACACCAAGCTCAGTGGACCAAAGATCTCATTAAGTACATAAAATAGGAAGCCAAAGCTAATCCCTGTTACTATCCTCACTCCCATCGGCACACTGCGCAGTGGTCCGAAGATAAAAGAGAGTGCCATCAACATCATCACTGCAACTGAAAGCGGCGCAAATATTTTTTTCCACATATTCAGTTGATAACGGCCTGATTCCTGTTCACTCTGCTTAAGGTATTTGATGTACTGATATAATCCACTGATGGAAAGCGCTTCAGGCTCAAGTGCGACTACATTCAACTGTTCTGGCGTCAGGAGAATTTTCCAGTCAGCAGAAATACGTTGTGATCCGGTGATTTTTTTGCTGTCTGTCAGATCAGATTCTTCCACCTGAGAAAGCTTCCATAGGTCGTTATCCTTATCATAAACCGCACTGGCTGCATATTTTACAGAGAGTAGTTTTTTATCATCATTAAAATGATAGATATTGACGCCTTTAATCTCGGTATCACTCACAATCCGCTGGATGTAGATAAAATCGTCCCCATCTATCGTCCACATACCTTTATTTGTTGAAACCAGAGAACCACCAAGCATCTTCTGAGCCCGGTAATTACGCGCCATCTGTTCACCTTGTGGCGCGACCCACTCTCCGATAACCATAGTCAGGATCACCAACGGAATAGCCGTTTTCATCACTGAGCCAGCAATCTGCATACGGGTAAATCCAGAAGCTTGCATAACCACCAATTCACTACGGGTTGCCAGCGTACCAAGCCCCAGTAAGGCACCAAGCAAAGCTGCCATCGGGAAGAATATCTGAATATCTTTCGGCACACTTAACAAAACATAAAGACCAGCAGAAACAGTAGTATATTCCCCCTGCCCCACTTTTCTTAACTGCTCAACAAACTTAATAATACCGGAGAGTGATACCAGCATAAACAGCGTCATCAGAATAGTCTGTAGAATAGTCCGCCCGATATAACGATCCAATACACCAAACATCAGGCTACTCCTCTGCCGTTGAAACGAGCCCGGATCCTACGCACCGGCAACGTATCCCAAATATTGAGAACCAGCGCCAACATCAGATAAGTCCCATTAGTCAGCCACATCCAAATCATCGGGTCCAATTTGCCTTTACTACCGTTAGAACGCAGGGAGCTTTGCAATAAGAAGAAAATCAGATAAAGCAACATTGCGGGCAACATGCTTAATACTCGCCCTTGACGTGGGTTCACCACACTTAACGGTACAACCATCATAGCCATAATCAGTACCGAGAGCACCAAAGTCAAACGCCAATGGAACTCAGCACGGGAGTCCTTATCATTATCCTGCCATAACTGGATAATAGATTTCTGTTCAACTTTATTATTATCTACGATTGAAGTCTGATGCCCAATAATCGCTTGATAATCACGGAACTCAGTGATCCTAAAATCACGCAGCATTGCAGTGCCTTCATAACGCGTACCATGATTAAGGACGACCACCTGTTTGCCATCAGGTCGCTCCACCATATGACCGCCATTAGAGATCACCACGGAAGGACGCTGGTTATCAACGGGGCGAAGTTGAGCAAGGAATACGTTTTCAAACTTATTGCCGTGCACGTTGCCAATATAGAGCACCAGATTACCATCCTCGGAAGGTTTAAACCTCCCTTCCATGATCGCTGCCAAGCTTGGGTTAGCTTTAGCATCAGCCACCACCTGTTCTTGATATTTCGAGGACCACGGCATGACCCAAATGACATTCACTGCCGCTAGCGCGGAAGTTAACAACGCCAGAATAAGCGCCGAAACCACCAGCACACGCTTGCCCAAACCACACGCATGCATAACAGTAATTTCACTTTCAGTATAGAGTTTACTGAAAGTCATCAATACCCCAAGAAACAGACTCAGGGGCAAAATCAACTGCGCCATTTCAGGCACACCTAATCCTAACAAGGATAAAACTAAATTTGCCGGGACGTTTCCTTCCACTGCGGCACCCAAAATTTCGACTAATCTCTGACAGAAAAAGATCAGTAAAAGGATAAAGAGTATCGCAACTTGGCTTTTCAGGGTTTCCCGTACCAGATATCTAATGATGATCACGCTTATTACGCCTGTGAAAACTTGTCTTTTTGCAGGAAAATCGCTAACTTCATTGTATATATACCATTTATTATGTGCATCAGTTTGGCTTCCTCACTGCTAAAATGATATCGAAGCATTCCATATTCAGGTTCCCAGTCAGAACATACTTATAAGTTAGCTAAATAATAACAAATAGTGCGTTTAGCTTAACATAAATAGTTAATTTTCTATGGGGTAGATTAATGCGGAACGCTATATTTTAGCGATAGCATCCGTCTTTGTCTTTAAGATTCAGGAGAACGCATGGAGTTTAGTGTAAAAAGCGGTAGCCCGGAAAAACAACGTAGTGCATGTATCATTGTCGGCGTTTTCGAACCTCGTCGCCTTTCCTCTATCGCTGAACAACTTGATAAAATAAGTGACGGTTACATCAGTGCATTACTGCGCCGCGGTGAACTAGAAGGCAAAGTTGGTCAATCACTGTTGCTGCATCATGTTCCCAATGTGCTATCTGAACGTATTCTGCTTATCGGCTGTGGTAAAGAGCGCGAATTGGATGAACGCCAGTATAAACAGATTATTCAGAAAACTATCAATACCCTCAATGAAACAGGTTCAATGGAAGCTGTTTGCTTCTTAACAGAATTGCATGTTAAAGGCCGCAATAATTATTGGAAAGTGCGCCAAGCGGTAGAAACAGCAAAAGAATCTCTCTATGCTTTCAACCAGCTAAAAAGTAATAAAAATGAGTTGCGCCGCCCACTGCGTAAAATGGTTTTCAATGTTCCGACCCGTCGGGAGCTAACCAGCGGTGAACGTGCAATCCAACATGGCCTTGCTATTGCTGCCGGTATCAAAGCGGCCAAAGATCTTAGTAATATGCCACCCAATATCTGTAATGCCGCTTATCTGGCTTCTCAGGCACGCCAGCTCGCAGATTCTGCCAATAGCCATATTACAACAAAAGTGATTGGTGAAGAGCAGATGAAAGAGCTAGGCATGAATGCCTACCTGGCTGTTGGTCAAGGTTCTCAGAATGAATCTCTGATGTCAGTCATGGAATATAAAGGCAGTTCAGATAAACATGCCAAACCTATCATCTTGGTTGGCAAGGGGCTGACTTTTGACTCCGGCGGTATTTCAATCAAATCTGCGGGTGGCATGGATGAGATGAAATACGATATGTGTGGGGCTGCAACGGTTTATGGCGTGATGCGTGTGGTTTCTGAGCTACAATTACCGCTCAATGTCATCGGTGTCATGGCAGGCTGTGAGAATATGCCAGGAGGGCGCGCTTACCGTCCCGGGGATATTTTAACCACCCTATCTGGTCAGACTGTCGAAGTACTCAATACCGATGCCGAAGGTCGTCTGGTTCTGTGCGATGCGTTAACTTACGTTGAACGTTTTGATCCAGAATTGGTCATTGATATCGCCACACTGACCGGTGCGTGTATAACAGCTCTTGGTAATCATTACAGTGGGTTGTTATCCAACCATAATCCACTGGCCCATGAGTTACTCAATGCTTCGGAACAATCCGGTGATCGCGCATGGCGTCTGCCAATGACTGATGAGTTTTTCGAGCAAATCGATTCTAACTTTGCCGATCTGGCGAATACCGGCGGCAGTGGCGGTGGTGCGATTACCGCAGCCTGCTTCCTGTCCCGTTTCGCAACAAAGTATCACTGGGCGCATCTGGATATCGCGGGTACGGCCTGGCGTTCAGGTAAAACAAAAGGCGCAACAGGCCGCCCGGTTGCGCTACTGTCACAATTCCTGTTAAATCGGGCAGGAAGTGCCGGTATCAATAACGACGATTGATCTGATTCCTCTCTTAGTTTAAAAGGGCATTTGACAATGCCCTTTCTCCGTAACAGAGACATTATGAAAAGTGCCACGTTTTATTTACTGGAACAGCCATCACCTCAAGCAGATTTGCAAGCTCACGAATGGCTGGCATGCCAGTTTGCGGCTGACCAATGGCGAGCAGGGAAACGGGTGCTAATCGCCTGTGAAAACCAGCAGCAGGCAGAAAAGTTAGATGAAGCCTTATGGCAACGGGAACCTCATCAGTTCGTTCCACATAATCTTGCGGGTGAAGGGCCAAGGTATGGCGCACCGGTTGAGTTATGTTGGCCACAAAAACGGGGAAATGCTCCCCGTGATATCCTAATAAATCTGTTGCCGCAATTTGCAGACTTTGCCACCGCTTTCCATGAAGTGATAGACTTCGTTCCTATAGATGAAAATTTGAAACAGTTGGCGCGTGAACGATATAAATCCTATCGCAGCGTCGGCTTTAATTTGACCATGGCAACGCCGCCAACATACTAAGTATCAAGATAAAATGGAAAAAACACCCGCAACTCAAACGCAAGCCGAGCCATCTCTCGATAAAACGTACAATCCTAAAGAAATTGAACAACCTCTTTATAACCATTGGGAGAAAAGTGGTTACTTCAAGCCTAACGGCGATACTAGCCGTGAGAGTTTTTGTATTGTTATCCCACCACCAAACGTGACCGGTAGCCTGCATATGGGCCATGCATTTCAGCAAACCATTATGGATACCATGATCCGTTATCAGCGAATGCAGGGTAAAAATACTTTGTGGCAGTCCGGTACTGACCACGCAGGTATTGCTACTCAAATGGTGGTTGAGCGCAAGATCGCAGCAGAAGAAGGCAAAACCCGTCACGATTATGGCCGTGAGGCGTTTATCGATAAGATCTGGCAGTGGAAAGCAGAATCCGGCGGCACGATTACCAATCAGATGCGTCGTCTGGGTAACTCTGTTGATTGGGAGCGCGAGCGTTTCACTATGGATGAAGGTCTATCCAACGCCGTAAAAGAAGCCTTTGTCCGTTTGTATCAAGAAAATCTCATTTATCGCGGTAAACGTTTGGTTAACTGGGACCCGAAATTGCACACTGCAATTTCCGATCTGGAAGTTGAGAACCGTGAAGTTAAAGGTTCTATGTGGCATCTACGTTATCCATTGGCCGATGGTGTCACAACCGCAGAAGGGAAAGATTACCTGATCGTTGCAACTACCCGGCCTGAAACTATGCTAGGCGATACCGGCGTAGCAGTTAACCCGGAAGATCCGCGCTATAAGGATTTAATCGGCAAAGAAATTATTCTGCCATTAATTAACCGCCGCATTCCTATTATCGGTGATGAACATGCGGATATGGAAAAAGGTACTGGTTGCGTAAAAATCACACCAGCCCATGACTTTAATGACTATGAAGTCGGTAAGCGACATGCCCTACCGATGATCAATATCATGACTTTTGATGGCAACATCCGTCATAAAGCAGAAGTTTTCGATACTCATGGTGAGATTTCTGACAGTTACAGCTCTGATATTCCGGCTGAATATCAAGGCATAGAGCGTTTCGCTGCCCGTAAAACTATCGTGGCGGAGTTCGAAAGACTGGGCCTGCTGGTTGAAATTAAAGCTCATGATCTAACCGTTCCTTATGGCGATCGCGGCGGTGTAGTTATTGAACCTATGCTGACTGATCAATGGTATGTCCGTACCGCGCCTCTGGCGAAAGTGGCTATCGAAGCCGTTGAAAATGGCGATATCCAGTTTGTACCTAAGCAGTATGAAAATATGTATTACTCCTGGATGCGCGATATTCAGGATTGGTGTATCTCTCGCCAATTATGGTGGGGCCACCGTATTCCGGCATGGTATGACACCAACGGTAATGTCTATGTTGGTCGCAGTGAAGAAGAAGTCCGTCGTGAAAATAATCTGGGCACAGATATCTCTTTAAACCAAGATGAAGATGTACTGGATACCTGGTTCTCTTCCGGTTTATGGACTTTCTCTACCCTTGGTTGGCCTGAACAAACTGACGCGCTGAAAACTTTCCACCCAACCGATGTGCTGGTAAGTGGCTTTGATATCATCTTTTTCTGGATTGCCCGTATGATCATGATGACCATGCATTTCATCAAAGATGAAAATGGCAAACCTCAGGTTCCATTTAAGACTGTTTACATGACCGGTCTTATCCGGGATGAAGAAGGTCAGAAGATGTCCAAATCCAAAGGGAATGTTATTGACCCGCTGGACATGGTTGACGGTATTTCTCTGGAAGAACTGCTAGAAAAACGCACCGGCAATATGATGCAGCCCCAGTTGGCTGAAAAAATCCGCAAACGTACCGAGAAGCAATTCCCGGCAGGTATTGAAACGCATGGTACCGATGCCCTGCGCTTTACGTTAGCCGCGCTGGCCTCAACAGGTCGTGATATCAACTGGGATATGAAACGCCTGCAAGGTTACCGTAATTTCTGCAACAAATTATGGAACGCCAGCCGCTTTGTTCTGATGAATACAGAAGGTCAGGATTGCGGCCAACATGGTGGCGAAATGGCGCTATCGTTGGCTGATCGTTGGATTCTGGCTGAATTTAACCAGACAGTAAAAGCCTACCGTGAAGCCCTGGACACATATCGTTTTGATATGGCGGCCAATATTCTTTATGAGTTCACTTGGAACCAGTTCTGTGACTGGTATCTGGAGCTCTCTAAACCGGCGATTAACAAAGGTTCAGAGGCGGAAGTTCGTGGTGCCCGTCATACGCTAATTGAAGTTCTGGAAGGATTATTGCGCCTGGCTCACCCGATTATTCCATTTATCACCGAAACCATCTGGCAGCGAGTGAAAATAGTGAAGGGAATTGAGGCAGATACCATTATGCTGCAACCGTTCCCAGAATTTGCTCAAGAAAAAACTGATGAACTGGCACTGACCGATCTGGAATGGATTAAGGAAGCGATTATTGCAGTACGTAATATCCGTGCTGAAATGAATATCGCACCGGGTAAGCCACTGGAAGTTCTGCTGCGTAATGCTGATGCTGGTGCCCAACGCCGTGTAGCAGAAAACCTGAATTTTATTCAGGCAATGGGCCGCTTATCTTCTGTGACTCTTCTGTCTACGGACGAAGAAGCACCGATTTCTGTCACTAAATTGATTAATGGCGCAGAAGTATTAATCCCAATGGCTGGCTTAGTCGATAAAGAAGCTGAACTAAGCCGCTTAAATAAAGAGATTGAGAAGCTGGATAAAGAGATTGGTGCCATTGAAGGTAAGCTATCAAATGAAGGCTTCGTTAGCCGTGCACCCGAAGCTGTTGTAACCAAAGAGCGTGAACGTCTGGCAAACTGCAATACATCCAAAGAAAAGCTGCTGGCTCAGAAAGAAACCATTGCCGCGCTGTAATATTTTCAAAAAGTAAATTCTCACCAAGCCACTGACAATGAATTGCAGTGGCTTTTTAATTTAAATAGTAAACGATAAAATTAATAATAAAATATAAATTCAACTCATTCTATATAAACATAATCAAAAATATTGAAAATAACAATACCTATCTCCTTAACATAAGTGAATATTTATTTTATTCATTTTTAAATTTACATATCTTAAATGACAATATGATATAATTTTATTTTATATATAAACCATTATATTTAGCATATTATACAGAGAGTAAAATCATATAAATATATTATTACAAGTAAAAAGGAAACTAATAATGCAATTCTAGCCCAATTAAATATCCAATTATTTATTGTTATGAATAATTTATTTCAGCGGAAATTATTAAGGTAGTAATAAATTAATTCACTAATTTATTACTACCCGGAGAAACAAAATGAAAACACTTATTACCCTATTATTGGCAAATACTATCCAATTCGGTCTCGTATATTCAGCTAATGCAGAACCAACCCTTGATAAGATTAAATCCACCGGCACACTCAGAATAGCAACGGAAGGAGCTTATCCACCATTTACTTATCGCGACGCCTCGGGTACTTTAACTGGCTTCGATGTCGACATTGGCCGTGAAATTGCACACCGATTGCATGTCAAACCAACATTTATTGAAGGAAAATGGGACGGACTTATTGCCGGGCTGGATGCCGGACGTTCTGATGCAGTAATTAATCAAATTGCAATTACACCTGAGCGCAAGAAAAAATATGACTTCTCCATCCCCTATATCACATCGCAAGCGGTACTTATCATTAATAAAAATAATAATAACATTAGAAAATTCAGCGATTTAAAAGGCAAAACCTCAGCACATACTCTAACCAATAATTTTGCCCAAATAGCCAGAGATAATGGTGCAGAAATTATCGGCACTAATGGATTTAGTCAAGAAATCGAGCTGGTTAGTACCGGCAGAGCCGATGCCACTATTAATGATAGCCTATCTTATCTGGACTATAAGAAACATAAGCCAAACGCACCAGTAAAAATTGTTGCAGCAACCCCCAATGCGGGTCAAACAGCAGTGTTGCTCCGCAAGGGCGAGCCAGAACTAAAAGTTGCTATTGATCAAGCAATAACTGACATCAAAACCGATGGCACTTACCAACGTATCTGGACTCACTATTTTGGCGATAATCTTCCCGAATAAGTGAAAGATTATCTTATTCAGATAGACAGTTCCCTAAAAGTTGAATACAAACTCTGACCAGGGAACTTTATCATCAACCGTGTTGAATTGAGTAATCAGAAAATATTTTAGTTAAATATTATATATATTAATTTATATAAATTTTTTATATATCTAAAATAACCATATGATATAACTATATCTTATATATGTAAGTTGACAGCTTGCCATATGATATTTAAAAAAATCACTATAAATATATATACCCTATGGATTTCAAGATGCATCGCGACGGCAAGGGAGCGAATCCCCGGGAGCATAGAAAACTATGTGACCGGGGTGAGCGAGTGCAGCCAACAAAGAGGCAACTTGAAAGATAACGGGTATAGTTATATTACACACAATAGGGAAAATATATGGAACCCTCTTGGTTCAATCTAGTACTCGATTCTTTTTGGCCTATGCTTTATGCGGGCTTTGCTTTTACTATTCCACTAACTCTTATTACTTTTACTCTCGGTATCATACTGGGTTTTATTGTTGCGCTCATCCGGCTTTACGGGCCAAAACCACTTATTGCTGTCGCCAAATTCTACGTCTGGCTGATCCGTGGCACACCGTTGCTGGTACAACTGTTTCTTATTTTTTATGCCTTACCTAGCGTCGGCATTACGTTAGGTGCATTTACCTCGGCAGTGATTGGTTTCACATTAAATATTGGTGCCTATACCTCTGAGATAATTCGCGCCACTTTATTGTCTGTACCAAAAGGGCAGTGGGAAGCAGCTTATTCTATCGGCATGAGCTGGACACAATCATTGCGTCGGATCATTCTACCTCAAGCCGCAAGAATCGCCATTCCACCACTCTCAAACACATTTATTTCACTGGTGAAAGATACTTCACTGGCTTCAGTCATTACCGTACCGGAGCTTTTCCTTGCTGCACAACGTATTGCAGCGGTGACTTATCAACCTCTCATTCTTTATACTGAGGCGGCAATACTTTATCTGATAATCAGTTCAGTATTGTCATCACTACAAACCCGTCTGGAAAAGAAGTTTTCGCAAAAGAGTGACACACAGGAATTAAAAGATGATTCAACTCTCCGGCATTGAAAAAAGTTTTGACGGGCAAAAGGTCCTGAAAAAAATCGAACTTACCATTGAGGAAGGCAGCCTGACCGCACTAATTGGCCCATCCGGAAGTGGCAAAAGCACGCTATTACGCTGCATCAACTTATTAGAAATTCCCCAAGCCGGGAAGCTCCAAATCGACAATGAAAATATAACCTTCACCGGCAAAGGGCGGATTGCTCACAAGGATATACAACGGATCCGCCAACAAACCGGCATGGTGTTTCAAAACTTTCAGCTTTTCCCTCACCTCACCGTCATTGAAAACATCATGGAAGGGTTAATCTGGGTTCAGAAATGGTCACGTGAACAGGCTAAACAGCGAGCGCTTGAACTACTGGAAAAGGTTGACATGTCACACAAGGCCGATGTCTTTCCAGCCACACTCTCCGGTGGTCAGCAACAGCGCGTAGCAATTGCCAGAGCACTGGCACCCTCACCCAAAGTATTATTATGCGACGAACCAACTTCCGCACTTGATCCAGAGTTATCGCAAGAAGTTGTTGCCGTATTAAAGCAGTTGGCTAAAGAAGGAACCACGATGTTAATGGCTACCCATGATCTGCGTTTGGCAGCTAATCTTGCCCACAACGTCATATTTTTAGAATCCGGGGAAATCGTCGAATCGGGAACGTCGAAAACGATTTTCACCGGTGCCCTTAAACAACGTACTGTGGAATTTGTTTCAACCTTAACCAATACCTTACCGGATTGGGAAATATAGCCCACCGTTAAAATAACTTTGCCGTAATTGATCTGAGAATCAGTTGATAACAATCAAATAAATCTTTTAACAGTTTGGAGAAAGAAAATGAAAATGTTGCTTACCGCATTATTAGCGGGTGTCATTCAATTCGGCATTGCATATTCTGCGCATGCAGAATCTGGCCTTGATAACATTAAATCAGCAGGCGTATTCAAAATCGCTACCGAAGGAACTTACCCGCCATTTACCTATCACGATGTCTCAGGAGCTTTAACTGGATTTGATATTGATATTGGCCGCGAAATCGCACGACGTCTGAATGTTAAAGCCGAGTTTACCGAAGGCAAGTGGGATGGGCTTATTGCCGGGCTTGATGCCAAACGCTATGACGCGGTACTCAATCAAGTCGCTATCACACCAGAACGCAAAAAGAAATATGACTTTTCCGGCCCATATATCATATCTAAAGCCGTACTTATCACCCGGAAAAATAATGACAGTATAAAAACGTTCAGCGACCTGAAAGGTAAAACCTCAAGCCATAGCTTAACCAGCAATTATGCCCAGTTAGCAAAACATTTCGGTGCGGAAATCGTCCCCACCGAAGGATTTAATCAGGCCATCGATTTGGTTGCTACAGGCAGAGCCGATGCCACTATCAACGATAATCTGTCCTATCTCGATTTTAGGAAACACAAACCCAATGCACCGGTAAAAGTTGTCGCGTCCGAACCCAATGGTGATCTAGTCGGGGTGCTAATTCGTAAAGGCGAGCCAGAATTACAAGCCGCTATCGATAAGGCACTAGCCGATATCAAAGCCGATGGCACCTATTTACGCATTTCCACTCAATATTTCGGCACCGATGTTTCTAAATAAGAAAATAATCACCTCTTCTTACAAGAGGTGGTTATCTATTTATCAATTAATTATCTCTCTTTTTACATTCAAAAAATTTCAATCATTATTAAATTAATATTTTCTCGTTAACGATTACTTTAAATATATATTCAAGTCAGTTATTAATTAATTTTTTCTTAATCACAATCGAATAATTAAAATATTTATTTCCCCTTTCGTATTCTATCCCTATCTATTGGGATATTAATTCTCATACTGTCAATCTCAAAAATTATCACGCTATTCTGTTAAAAATTTTATTCATTCCGTAGTAAAGTCTCAGGTCGTTACTATTAAGCCGACTAACAGATTAAAACAACATAAGGGACTGCAATATGATTCGTTACAATTCTGCAATTAACCGAAATACCCCATCTGTCAGCGTACGAGATAATCGAGGGTTGAATATACGTACACTGGAATACCTGCGGACTCAAGCTGATGAAACCAATAGCAACGAATTGATCACTCGCTATCAATTTAATACTCACGGACTTCAAGTAAAAAGCACAGACCCACGTAGATATAAAAACCAGAGTGGTTCAAACTTCACTCGTATCTTTAGTCTCGCTGGGAATACACTGCGTGAAGAAAGTATCGATGCTGGCCGAACGATTACCTTGAACGATATCGAAGGACGCCCAGTACTGACTATCAATGCAATCGGCGCTCGTCAGACCCATCACTATGAAGGTAATACCTTGCCCGGCCGCTTGCTGGCTGTCACCGAGTTAATACAAAAGAACGAGAAAACCACGGAGCGCCTTATTTGGGCAAACAATACAGATGCAGAGAAAAACCAGAATCTCGCCGGGCAATGTATACGCCATTATGATCCTGCGGGGCTGGTACAACTGGAAAGTTTGTCCTTAACAGGATCGGTTTTATCACAGTCTCGTCAATTAATAGCCGACGATCAGGAAGCTGATTGGCGCGGTGATGATGAAAATAGCTGGCGTACAAAACTGAATGGCAACATATTCACGACTCAACATAAAACTGATGCCATTGGTGCTCTGCTAACTCAAATCGACGCCAAGGGAAATATGCAACGGCTGGCCTATGATGTCGCGGGCCAACTGAAAGGTAGCTGGTTAACACTAAAAGGCCAAGCCGAAAAAGTTATTGTACAGTCTATTACCTGGTCAGCAGCCGGACAAAAATTACGAGAAGAGCACGGTAATGGCGTTATTACGGAATATACCTATGAACCAGAGACCCAACGATTAATTAACATTACAACCCGCCGAACTAGAGATAGTACAAAACCACTACAAGATTTACGTTATGAATATGATCCCGTTGGCAATGTGATCAATATTCGTAATGATGCAGAAGCAACCCGATTCTGGCGTAATCAGAAAATAGTACCGGAAAATGCATATTCCTATGATTCTCTGTACCAACTCATCCAAGCAACCGGCCGCGAAATGGCTAACATTGGTCAGCAAGGAAGCCAGCTCCCTCCTTTAATTACCCCTCTTCCTACCGATGACAATACTTATACTAACTATATTCGTACTTATACCTACGACGATAGCGGCAACCTGACACAAATCCAGCACAGTGCTCCGGCAAGTAACAATAACTACACCACAAATATCACCATTTCAAACCGTAATAACCGCGGTGTCCTCAGTACCCTCACCAACGATCCCAATCTCGTTGATACATTCTTTGATGCAGGTGGTCATCAAACCAGTCTGTTCTCAGGGCAATCCTTAAACTGGACACCACGGGGAGAACTACAACAAGTGAACCAAAGTGGTAATACCGCGCGTGAGTGGTACCACTATGACAGTGACGGCATGCGGCTACTGAAAATAAACGAACAGCAAACATCCAATACCACGCAGCAGCAACGAGTCACTTATCTGCCAGGGTTGGAATTACACACCACACAAAGCGGCACCAATATCACCGAAGACTTACAAGTTATTACTGTCGGGCAAGCAGGAAAAGCACAAGTACGCGTACTACACTGGGAAAAAGGCCAACCCACCGGCATAAATAACGATCAAGTCAGATATAGCTACGATAATCTTACACACAGCAGCGAATTAGAACTGGATATGCACGGAGAAATGATCAGTTGGGAAGAGTATTACCCCTATGGTGGCACCGCAGTATGGGCAGCAAGAAATCAGATTGAAGCTGGTTACAAAACCATTCGTTATTCAGGTAAAGAACGTGATGCAACGGGACTGTACTATTACGGCTACCGCTATTATCAACCGTGGGCCGGTAGATGGTTAAGCGCTGACCCGGCTGGAACCGTAGATGGTCTGAATTTGTACCGTATGGTAAGAAATAATCCAATGACCGGCATAGATGAAGATGGGCGTATGTTTAAAACCGTAGCAACAGGTGCATTAGGCATTGGCGGTATGGCATACGAGCTTTACAAATATAAAAATCAACAAGTTGAAAAGCCTCAGATGCCATCTCCTGTCTCTGAATCCTACGGTGATCAACAAGTCAGCAAAATCACCCAAAAAGCGAGTGCTTTAAAAGCAAACTATGACCCAATGAAGCAGATGGCCCATAACATAACGGGGCGTAAAGAAGCCGCAGAACATCTCGCACAGGGTCAAGTCCCTGGCGCTCAAGCAATAAAAGAAGGGGCAAGTTTAGTCGCGGCTGCCGGAGAATTTGCTGCGGCTGGCAATGTCGGTGAACTAAACAAAACCACGCTAACAAAAGCCGCCGGCACCGACGCAATTAATAATTTTAGTCTCACCTTGGACGGTATAAAAAAGGTATTTAAGGCAGGCGCGGCTAGTGCTACCGTCAGCCCAGAAAAATTGGAAGAGCTGCAAAAAGCAACTGATGATTTAAAAGAGGTCGCAACAGATACGCTAATTACCGGGGCATCGCTAGGTGCGACAGTCGGAGCCACACTGGATACCGCCGCCGCGGTCGTGCCACACCCGGTAGCCAAAGTGGCACTCAAAGGTCTGTCATTGGCATGGAAAGTTACCGGCATTGTTCACACCGCAGAAGAATTAAGCGAGCTCGCAGAAAAACATAAGGATCTGGTTTCTAATGAGCTAGGACAAGAATTAAAAAGGGAGGTCACCGAGGCAAACCAAATTAGGCGGGGAACCATTCTCGCAAAAGTTAGAGAACACGGTTTGATAAAATAGTCTATTAAATGCAATAGTCCTTATTCGCCGAAGCAGATAAGGACTATTTTGTTTTGAATCATATGTATCAATCACGACCAGAATTAACACAAGATTCTTAACATACTGATCATACTAATGAAGTCTACTCTCACCCTGCTCCGGCAAATCATCTTCATCTTGCTCATCAGGATCTTCGAAGTAAGTGCCCCAACCGTCATAATTAATGCCAATTTTTTCAGCTAGATTCACCAACTGTTCAACCTGGGCATCAATCAGTTCTGCATTCAATCCACACTCACTGATAACATCACAACACATCAGAATAGTCCCATCTTCGACTTCCAATTCTTCCGCATCAGTCACTTCATAACCTAGTTTAAAGGCTTCAACCGCAGCCTTTTCCAACAGACTAAAATCCTCAGCAGAAAAGTGATGCTCAATGGCATAAAGTGCATCTGGATCACTACCATCTTCCAGTAATTCTTCAATAATAAGCCGCGTTTCTTCGCGTTGTTCTTCTAAGTCTCTCTGATTTGCCATACCTAATATCCTCAAGCAGTTGGCCGTCCCAATACTCATTCTCCCACACCATAGGCGGGCTAACCACTGTTTACATCAAAGAAATCTAATACGGAGTTGAAATTGCATTTTTATAGATATAGATTGAATTTAAATGCAAACAATAAATACGGAGACACCAAACAATGAATCCGTTCCATCAGCGTCATTTTCTAAGGTTACTTGATTTTTCCTCAGCAGAAATTCATGCCTTGCTAAAGCTAGCTGCTGAATTAAAATCGACTAAAAAATCTGGTACAGAAAAAGCCCTGTTAACAGGCAAAAACATCGTGCTGATTTTTGAAAAAGATTCCACCCGTACCCGCTGTTCATTTGAAGTGGCAGCTTACGATCAAGGAGCAAATATCACCTATCTCGGTCCCAGTGGCAACCAGATTGGACATAAAGAATCGATCAAAGATACCGCTCGTATACTTGGCCGTATGTATGACGGTATTCAATATCGCGGCTATGCCCAAACAATCGTTGAATCGCTGGCAAAATATGCAGGTGTTCCGGTATGGAATGGGCTAACAGATGAATTTCACCCTACTCAGCTACTGGCAGATCTACTAACTATTCAGGAACATCAACCAGAAAAACCATTGTCAGAAATCAAATTCGCCTACTTGGGGGATGCCCGTAACAATATGGGTAATACCATGCTAGAAGCCGCGGCACTAACGGGTATGGATGTTCGGTTGATTGCCCCTGAAAAATACTGGCCCAATGCCGCACTGGTGACTGAATGTCAGAAACTGGCTGAAAAAACAGGAGGTAAAATTACTCTGACGGAAAATATCACCGAAGGGGTTAAAAATACCGATTTTCTTTATACCGATGTCTGGGTTTCTATGGGCGAGCCAAAAGATGTTTGGCAACAACGAGTTCACCTCTTGAAACCTTATCAAGTCAATATGGATATGGTGAGCATGACAGGCAATCCACAAGTCAAATTCCTGCACTGCCTGCCAGCATTTCATGATGAAGAAACGGCATTAGGCAAACAACTCGCTGCTGAATTTAATATGTATGGAGGACTGGAAGTTACCAATGAAGTTTTTGAATCAGAGCACAGCATTGTGTTTGATCAAGGAGAAAATCGCCTGCATACCATTAAAGCGGTAATGGTCGCAACATTAGCAAATGATCTTAAAATTTAATTAGTTGGAATATCGGCAGGATTATGTCTTTAAAGATATGCTCCTGCCAATATTATTTTTCTTCGGTCAAATGTTTGCTGTAAGATTTTTCGCGAGTATAATGCGCCACAATTTGCCGGGAGAAATCATGAAAGACAGCGCTTATTTTTGTCATCAAGCACAACTGCCTGAAAGAAGGCAGCTAGCCGTCATTGTTTTCCCGTTGCTAAACCAATCATTTAACGCCCCTCAATGAGGGGCTTTTTTTTGCCCGGTAATCAATTCATGATCGCCACCCCGGATGTCAGCATTAGAGGAGAGTGAAAAATGGCTAATCCGTTATATCGCAAACATATCATCTCAATAAATGATCTGAGCCGCGAAGATCTGGAATTGGTGTTGCAGACTGCTGCTACACTGAAAGCCAGACCACAACCTGAATTGCTGAAACCCAAGGTTATCGCCAGTTGTTTCTTCGAAGCCTCCACCCGTACTCGCCTCTCTTTTGAAACAGCAATCCACCGCCTTGGCGCTTCAGTTGTCGGTTTCTCAGACAGCAGTAACACCTCTCTGGGTAAGAAAGGTGAAACGCTAGCCGATACTATTTCCGTTATCAGCCAATATGTTGACGCCATCGTGATACGTCATCCACAGGAAGGTGCTCCACGTCTGGCTTCTGAATTTTCCGGTGACACTCCGATTATCAATGCCGGTGATGGTGCTAACCAACATCCGACTCAAACCTTGCTGGATCTATTCACTATTCAGGAAACTCAGCAACGGCTGGATAGTCTGAATATCGCGATGGTTGGTGATCTGAAATATGGCCGCACGGTCCATTCGCTATCACAAGCACTGGCGAAATTTAATGGCAATCACTTTTATTTTATCGCCCCGGAAGCATTGGCAATGCCAAACCATATTCTTCATATGCTGAATGAAAAAGGTGCGACCTACAGCCAACACGCTAATATTGAAGAAGTATTACCGGAGCTAGATATTCTCTATATGACCCGCGTACAGAAAGAGCGCCTTGATCCATCCGAATATGCCAACGTAAAAGCACAATTTGTTCTGCGTGCTTCCGATCTGATCGGAGCGAAAGAGAACCTCAAAGTTCTGCATCCATTGCCACGTATTGATGAAATCACTGCCGATGTCGATAAAACGCCCTATGCTTATTATTTCCAACAGGCAGAGAATGGTATTTATGCTCGTCAGGCTCTATTATCTTTAGTTTTAAATGAATGATTAAAGTAACGAGAATATAATTGACCATGTTAATTTTATATTTAAGTTAATCCAAAATACTTCTTGCCCATTAACGGGCAAGATAAAATTAAAATTCGTTAAATAATTATCTTTTAACCTGAAAAATAATTTAAATTCAACCTTTAAATAAAGATAATAAACAATTTTCCATAGGAATAACAGAGAACAACAAAATAAGAGGTATCATAATTATGAAAAGTTATTTATATCCATTGAATATTTAATTCTATAATTAAGATTATACCCTATGGATTTCAAGATGCATCGCGGCGGCAAGGGAGCGAATCCCCGGGAGCATAGAGAACTATGTGACCGGGGTGAGTGAGTGCAGCCAACAAAGAGGCAACTTGAAAGATGACGGATATAGATATTCTTTTAACTATAAAATACCCTATACTTATTAATATTGAAAATAAATATTAATCTTGGATTTAATTGTTTATAAATCAGTTCAATTTTAATAATTAATCCTTTAGGCATTAAATAATTTATTAAACTTTAAATGACAATTTTAAATCCTATATTATCCATTAATTTTAAATATAAAACAGATACTTACTCTATTACCTATTTTACAATCCCCCAATAATTACACTAAAAAAACAAAAAAGTATGAAGTGTAAATAGCTGCTGAAAACCCTCTACCAACCATTTAACCTAACTTAAATTTCAACATTAACAATAATAACTTAAACACATCATAGCCTATAAAAATGACAAATAAAAAACCTTTTTATGAATATTTTATAGCTAAATTAATATATTTTAGCGGGAATATTTATGACAAGATTTTTCTAATAAATTATAACTACTGATTTTTATTTAAATTATATATACCCTATGGATTTCAAAAGTAGATGTATTATGAAAATAACATACTTGATCCAATAAAATACAATAGTACTGTAAAGGCAATTCTTAGTTTTCTTTCTGGAAGAGTATTGGCTAATTTTGCTCCTAACAATGCTCCTGGTATTGTTGGTATTATGAATAACCATAGATAATTATAATTTAAAAAACCTATATTTCCAGGTGGTAAGTTATTTTTATTTAGGCCGAGTGATATCATAAATATTAGTACAAATACAGAATACAACCAGACTACAACAGTTGTTGTCCCTATTGATTTTTTAATATCTAAGCCAATGCTCTCATAATAAGGAACAACAAATGAAGCTGCCCCGGACAAAGTTGATATTAATCCTAGTAAAAAACAGCCAATATAACGAAATGACCAGCCAAGATCTCTATTTGTATTATTTTGTTGGGTATTAGAAATTAATTTTTGTGTTGACCTAATCGCCAAAATTAGTGTTGCTAAAGAAAAGACATATATAACCGATCGGCTTGAAACAACAGTCATGGTAAAACAACCTAGTATTGAACCAATTATAATTAGTGGAGCAGACCATTTTAGAACATTCCAATCAATATGGTTGTATTTGTGATGTTTAACAATAGCAACTAGACCAGATATCATTAGAGAAGCTATCATCGTTGTGATGCTAGTTTGCATGATATAACTAGAATTTGGGTTAGCATAAGATAAAAATAAATAAATTGTAGGAGTAAAAATCAAACCCGCTCCCCCACCAAAAAGCCCAGATAGTATACTTCCAGCAAATGCAGATATTATAATTAATATATCTATATACATACACGCACCTTACATTAACCCGAATTCTGGATAAGAAATTGACGAAAAACCTGTTCCAAGAGCAAAGTTTTGGTACACACCAAAAACAGCTCCGAGGTGGAATGGGCTATGGACAACTTAGTTGAAATTTTCTGTGATGTCGATGATTTTTTTCCATTTTTTCATCTCTCGATGAGAACAATTTTATCTCGATAGCGGGCATCGTTTACGCCTCCGACAAGATCACATGTATCCCAGTGAAATCATGACCATTTTGATCCTTTTTCTGTCACATTACCGTGATTTTAAAAATTTTTATCTAGAACACATTTGGAAATATCGCCACGCAGCAGAAGTTGCAGCGTCTTGATTTTAGAGATTTGATTACGCCCTTCTGTAGCGAAATCAATTCCGCCTTCTATGAAGGCAGATTTTTACTATAGGATAAGCCAATCTCTGCACGAAATAGCTCTACTAAATATTGAATTATCATTTATAACATCTAGCATAGAATAGCTATTTTGTATCAATTCAAGCCTTACTAATTCTGGATCTGTTTTATCTTGAAATAACCTAGTTGCAGTGTGAAATCCTCGATTTATACCAAGACCATGTCTAAAGTCTGTGCTAGCTAAACTATCTCCGACAGCGCAAGCTGTTACTGAAGAAATTTGATTATGTAATGAATTATTATCATTCGAAAAGATAAGATTAATTTTTGTTGTTACTTTATTTGTTGATAACCATCTCTCGGCTCTAGATGGTATAAAAATAACTCTAATTTTCATTAAATCTAAAAAGTTTTCTTCAAGATTAGCATATGTGTTTTCTATAGTTACTCTTTTATTTATTATCCTACGAACGACTAAAGCAAGACTGTCTGCCTCTGACCAATTGAAACCTTGCAAGTGATTAATGAATTCTAATCCATTAATACCAGAAAGTTTATTTCTTCTAATCATATTGAATAAGTCAACTGCTCTTTTATATAGAAAATGATCTTTCTTAAGAGATATTATTTTTTCTAAGAATGGTGGTAATTTTATTGAAAAAGGTGTTGTATCAAATTTTAGAAATGGTAATTTGGTACTCCTGTGATTTATAGAATACCCACATTCTTCAAAAAATTCACTAAATTTATCAGACGGATATGAGAATTCAGCTACAGATGAGTTTCCTTCGCTAAAAAAGATTGTATTTTCATGACAGTCATGAAATTCAGTTTTTTTATTTTCAACATGAGACATTTCATGTTCTGGCCAGGTCATTTTTAGAGCTGAACCGTATTCATGCTCACTTTCGAATTGAATGCCTATTGTTTTATTCATTAAGATGGAATGGTAGCCAGTTGCATCTACAATTAATTCCGGGTTTAAATTTTTTAAAATACTATTATCATCAAAGTGCTCTGTAAAAATAGAAATTGAAACAATATCCTTGTCAAAGGACATATCTTTTAATCCTACCATGAAAAAACGATTTTTATAAAATTTTTCCATATTTTCTAGAATAGTGGATTGTATGTTTTTTATACTCATGTGATCTAAATCACTATACTTCTTCCGATTATCTTCATAATCTTCTTTAAGTACTCCATAAGGACACTTTTTCACTATTTTTGGAAGATAAGAGAGAGAAAAAAGCTTTCGATGAAATTGTACAACCATTGATCTTTCCGCCCAGCCTTTAAAGGTGTAAGCAGAAATAAATCGCTTATCTAAGATCAATACATTTTCCGCAGAATTATTTTCTAATATTTTAAAAGCAGAAAATAGACCAATTGGGCCAGCCCCTAAGACAATAACCGTTTCGTATTTATTATTCATATATACCCACTTATTCCATAAAGGCCCGTTGCTGTTCCGCATTGAACTTGTGTGGTACGCCGGTCGGTTTTTTATAACTAAATCCATTGTGTGGTGCAGCCATTTATTCATGCCGGGAACGGTGTAATTGATATCCCACCACGCTTCGACAAGACGGATAACAGCCTGTGTGGTGGGCAGAAGGTTCGCGGTCAGATAAGCGATAAGTTCCTGAGTCTGTGTTTCGCTGAGATAGCCCTGAGAATCGCCATTGTCGGGCTTGAGTTTGCGGTGATTAAGGTAATCGCTGATATGACAATTAACGGTCGTTTCATGAAGACGCAGAGCCTGAGCGATCATCACTGAACTCCAGCCCTCAGAGGCCAGCAGGATCGCTTTGATACGATCACATTCCCTCTTATCACGGCAGGTGTGATGGAAGTGTTCAAGTTCGGCTTTTTGTTCATCGGTAATGAATATTTTCATGACTGATACCATGAGCCTTAGATACGTTTCTTAGTACTTTTTAAAAACTCTTGAATTTTATATAACTCAATTAGAGCATTCTTTAATCTCCCTTGGATCCACATTATAAGATTAAATACTGAACTCACCATGCTCTCCATTTAAAAATAATATCATGGGTAAATCGATTTTCTTTTTGAAATAGCACCCATTTATAGAAAATGGCGTGTTCATAAGTAGATTTTTTTATATATTAAAAAACATGCCTTCATTTTAAATCATTTCAAAAAAAATTAATACTGTTTTTATATGAATTTGCTTTTTTAATTTCAAGTATTTATTTTTCATTTTATTAATTATGGGTAGATTCACATAATAAGTGCAACATCGTTAATCTGGAAGTAAACATGTTCGTATTCCTTTAAATAATTCATTCGGGGTTTTCCCACCCCGTGTTTTTCGAGGGCGATTATTTAATCGGTTTACCA
>NZ_CAWPHH010000048.1:0-25845 GCF_963887965.1 Photorhabdus sp. RW14-46
ACTTCCGTACAACTGACGTGACCGGTACCATTGAACTGCCAGAAGGCGTGGAAATGGTGATGCCAGGTGATAACATTCAGATGAAAGTTACCCTGATTGCCCCAATCGCAATGGACCAGGGTCTGCGCTTCGCTATCCGTGAAGGTGGCCGTACAGTAGGTGCTGGTGTTGTTGCTAAAGTTATCGCTTAATAGCTAATGATTAAGTACCTAACTCTAGAATAGGTTTGCCTTCTGGCTTGTTTTAGAACAGATGCCTGGTGTGCTACATCAGGTGTCTGTTAGTGAGTATTTTAATTGATATCATCCTTCCTTAAATTCTCTGCATGAACCACACCGTTGGGTTATCTCTTCGTGTTTTAACTTTTTGATTTTGGCCGCTTGTTCCTGAAGGCGTTATTTGGTTGTTTTATTAGGATATTCTTAGAGTTATATACATCATTCATCTATAGAATACGTTGGTGATAACTCGCGATTTTTCCAAATAAGTATTTGTTTTCAGACTTAGATAAGTCATATTTTCTTTTACATACAGGTAGTAATATCTAACCCATGCTTGTTCTGTCTCTGTTGGTATGCTCTAACAGAAAGAGAGGATACTCCCGAAAAGATTACGGCATAGCATGCTCGTTTTCGTGCAACTAAGTATGTGAATTCTATATCCCGTAATATCTTAAGTAGGTTGTTCTGTCTAGCTATCAGTTCTGGAACAAATTGTTGATGTAGGAGATAGTCTTAGGATGGAATAAGTTTAAGAAAGTCCCTGATAGAGATAAAAGCCTTCCTAGCCAAAGTGTTATAGAAATGAGAGAACTCCCTCTATTTGACAAGGCTAAAAGAATATTTGGAGGAACCTGAATCAGAAAATTAAAATGCGAATGATTATTGAAATGAGACTCATTATTATTTAATATGCGCTATAATGTGTACCAGAGAGTGTTATTTATGTATGTCTGCCTATGTAATGCGGTGAGTGACAAAACAATACGTAATGCGGTGCGTCAACATCATATTCACTCTATTAAAGAACTAAAATGTATTGTGCCTGTAGGCCGTGATTGTGGCAAATGCATACGCCAAGCTAGAGAGCTAATTAATGAGGAGATTGCACAGTTACCCAAGATAGATAACGTTGCTTGATAAAAAAGAAGTAAGTTTACTACTACTCTGCTGAATAGGTACTACACTTTAAGTACTGGAAGCGGAGGAATAGTCTATGAAAGGTGATAAAAAAATGATTGCTCATTTGAACAAACTTCTTGGAAATGAGCTTGTTGCAATTAATCAGTATTTTCTGCACGCCCGAATGTTCAAAAACTGGGGTCTTACTCGCCTTAATGATCAGGAATATCATGAATCTATCGATGAAATGAAGCACGCCGATAGGTACATTGAACGTATCCTTTTTCTTGAAGGGATTCCTAATTTGCAGGATCTAGGAAAACTTAACATCGGAGAAGATATCGAAGAAATGCTCAAATCTGACTTGCAGCTCGAATTGCAAGGAGCTAAAGATTTGAAAGAAGCGATTGCTTATGCTGATTCGATTCATGACTATGTTAGCCGTGATTTAATGATTGATATTCTAGATGAAGAAGAAAAGCATATTGATTGGTTGGAAACTCAATTTGAATTAATTGAACGTATGGGGATTCAAAATTACACTCAATCACAGATTCTTGAAGGAGAATAGTTATAGTTACGGAAAAATGCCCTATCTGTTAAGTTAGGGCATCTTGTTTTATGCCCCTCTAATTTTACTCTGGACAGATCTTCATCTGTGTCTTGCTTTGTTAATTGATTTGCGTATAATATGCGGTCTTACTTACGTGTAAGTCTGGTTTGTTAGCCAGTAAGTGAGCAGTATTTGTTTGCTGCCCATTTAAAATATCCCCGATATGGGGGTTATATATTGAACGATTGCACTCTCCCATCAATCGAAATGGGATTGAGGAGTAATCATTTATGTTTATAAAATAGTTGGAGCTCTGGTCTCATGCAGAACCAAAGAATCCGTATTCGCCTGAAAGCATTTGATCATCGTTTGATCGATCAATCAACTGCGGAAATTGTCGAGACCGCTAAGCGTACTGGTGCGCAGGTTCGTGGTCCGATCCCGCTGCCGACTCGTAAAGAGCGTTTTACCGTTCTAATTTCTCCGCATGTTAATAAAGATGCGCGTGATCAGTACGAAATTCGCACTCATAAGCGTCTGGTTGACATCGTTGAGCCAACCGAGAAAACCGTTGATGCTCTGATGCGTCTGGATCTGGCTGCCGGTGTAGACGTGCAGATCAGCCTGGGTTAATCAGGTCATTGAACGATTGAGAGGTTGAAACAATGATTGGTTTAGTCGGTAAAAAAGTGGGTATGACTCGTATCTTCACTGAAGATGGCGTTTCGATCCCTGTAACTGTTATCGAAATTGAAGATAACCGTGTTACTCAGGTTAAAGAGCTAGATAACGATGGTTATCGTGCAATTCAGGTTACTACTGGTAGCAAAAAAGCTAGCCGTGTAAATAAACCTGAAGCGGGTCATTTCGCTAAAGCTGGCGTTGAAGCTGGCCGTATCCTGCGTGAATTCCGCCTGTCTGAAGGCGAAGAATATGCTGTAGGTCAAAGCATTAGCGTTGAGATTTTCGCTGACGTTAAGAAAGTCGACGTTACTGGTACATCTAAAGGTAAAGGTTTTGCTGGTACTGTTAAGCGCTGGAACTTCCGTACCCAAGATGCTAGCCACGGTAACTCTTTGTCTCATCGTGTTCCGGGTTCTATCGGTCAGAACCAAACTCCGGGCAAGGTATTTAAAGGCAAGAAAATGGCAGGCCAACTGGGTAATGAACGCGTAACTGTTCAAAGCCTGGATGTAGTACGTGTTGACGCTGAGCGCAACCTGCTGCTGGTCAAAGGTGCTGTTCCAGGCTCAACTGGTGGCAACCTGATCGTAAAACCGGCTGTCAAGGCGTAACGTCGAGGAGATAGGAATGGAATTGGTAATGAAAGACGCGCAAGGCGCGCTGACTGTTTCCGAAACTACCTTCGGGCGTGATTTCAATGAAGCGCTTGTGCATCAAGTAGTTGTTGCTTACGCAGCTGGTGCACGTCAAGGTACTCGTGCTCAGAAAACCCGTGCTGAAGTTTCTGGTTCAGGTAAAAAACCATGGCGTCAGAAAGGCACTGGCCGTGCACGTTCTGGTTCTATTAAGAGCCCAATTTGGCGCTCTGGTGGCGTAACTTTTGCAGCTAAGCCACAGGACCACAGTCAAAAAGTTAATAAGAAAATGTACCGTGGTGCTTTAAAAAGCATCCTGTCTGAATTGGTACGTCAAGATCGTTTGATCGTTGTCGAGAAGTTTTCTGTAGAAGCGCCTAAAACCAAGCTTCTGGTTCAGAAACTGAAAGAGATGGCTCTGGAAGATGTGCTGATTATCACTAATGAAGTTGATGAGAATTTGTTCTTAGCAGCTCGCAACCTGTACAAGGTTGATGTTCGTGATGTAGCTGGTATTGATCCAGTTAGCTTGATCGCCTTCGATAAAGTGGTTATGACTGCTGATGCTGTGAAGCAAGTTGAGGAGATGCTGGCATGATCCGTGAAGAACGTCTGCTGAAAGTACTGCGCGCACCGCACGTATCTGAAAAAGCTTCTACAGCGATGGAGAAAAGCAACACCATCGTTCTCAAAGTTGCGAAAGACGCGACTAAAGCAGAAATCAAAGCTGCTGTGCAGAAACTGTTTGAAGTCGAAGTTGAAGGTGTTAACACTTTGCTGGTAAAAGGCAAAACTAAACGCCACGGTCAGCGTATTGGTCGTCGTAGCGACTGGAAAAAAGCTTACGTCACACTGAAGGAAGGCCAGAATATGGACTTCATCGGTGGTGCAGAGTAAGTCGGAGGAGTAAAGAACAATGGCAATTGTTAAATGTAAACCTACGTCTCCGGGCCGTCGCCACGTTGTTAAAGTGGTTAACCCTGAGCTGCATAAGGGTAAACCTTATGCTCCATTGCTGGAAAAAAGCAGCAAAACCGGTGGTCGTAACAACAATGGCCGTATTACCACTCGTCACATTGGTGGTGGCCACAAGCAGCACTATCGTTTGATTGACTTTAAACGTAATAAAGATGGTATCCCTGCTGTAGTTGAGCGTTTGGAATATGATCCAAATCGTTCAGCAAATATCGCCTTGGTTTTGTATAAAGATGGTGAACGTCGTTATATCCTTGCACCTAAAGGGCTGAAAGCTGGTGATCAGATCCAATCTGGTGTTGACGCATCTATCAAAACTGGTAACGCATTGCCAATGCGCAATATCCCTGTTGGTTCTACCGTACATAACGTAGAAATGAAACCGGGGAAGGGTGGTCAGTTGGCTCGTTCCGCTGGTGCATACGTTCAGATCGTTGCCCGTGATGGTTCTTATGTAACTTTGCGTCTGCGTTCTGGTGAAATGCGTAAAGTTCTGTCTGACTGCCGCGCCACTTTAGGTGAGGTTGGTAATGCAGAACACATGCTACGTGTTCTGGGTAAAGCTGGTGCAAGTCGCTGGCGTGGCATTCGTCCTACCGTTCGTGGTACGGCGATGAACCCGGTAGATCACCCACATGGTGGTGGTGAAGGTCGTAACTTTGGTAAACATCCTGTAACTCCTTGGGGTGTTCAAACTAAAGGTAAGAAGACCCGTAGTAATAAACGTACTGATCAGTTCATCGTACGTCGCCGTACTAAAAAATAATTAGAGGATAAACCATGCCACGTTCTCTCAAGAAAGGTCCATTTATTGACCTGCACTTGCTGAAGAAGGTAGAGAAAGCGGTGGAAAGCGGAGACAAAAAGCCTATTAAGACTTGGTCCCGTCGTTCAACGATCTTTCCTAACATGATCGGTTTGACCATCGCTGTCCATAATGGTCGTCAGCATGTACCAGTTTTTGTTTCCGACGAAATGGTTGGTCATAAACTAGGTGAATTCGCGCCGACCCGTACTTATCGCGGCCATGCGGCCGATAAAAAGGCTAAAAAGCGCTAAGGTAGGAGGAAGAGATGGAAACTATCGCTAAACATCGCCACGCTCGTTCTTCTGCTCAGAAGGTTCGCCTTGTAGCTGACCTGATTCGCGGTAAGAAAGTGTCGCAAGCTCTGGAAACTCTGACCTATACCAATAAGAAAGCTGCTGGTTTAGTGAAGAAAGTACTTGAGTCTGCTATTGCTAATGCAGAACACAACGATGGTGCTGACATTGATGATCTGAAGGTCACGAAGATTTTCGTAGACGAAGGCCCGACCATGAAGCGTATTATGCCTCGTGCAAAAGGTCGTGCAGATCGCATCCTGAAGCGCAGCAGCCACATTACTGTGGTTGTGTCCGATCGCTGAGACTCTGGAGACTAGCAATGGGTCAGAAAGTACATCCTAATGGTATTCGCCTGGGTATTGTCAAACCTTGGAACTCTACTTGGTATGCGAATACTAAAGAATTCGCTGACAACCTAGACAGCGATTTTAAAGTTCGCCAGTACTTGAAGAAAGAACTGGCAAAAGCGTCTATTTCACGCATTGTTATTGAACGTCCTGCTAAAAGTATTCGTGTAACTATTCACACTGCTCGCCCAGGTATCGTAATCGGTAAGAAAGGTGAAGACGTAGAAAAACTGCGTAAAACTGTAGCGGAAATCGCTGGTGTTCCTGCGCAAATTAATATCTCTGAAGTACGTAAGCCTGAACTGGACGCGAAACTGGTTGCTGACAGTATTACTTCACAGTTGGAACGTCGTATTATGTTCCGTCGTGCTATGAAGCGTGCAGTCCAGAATGCGATGCGTCAAGGCGCTAAAGGCATTAAAGTGGAAGTTAGTGGCCGTTTAGGCGGTGCTGAAATCGCGCGTCCTGAATGGTATCGTGAAGGTCGTGTACCGTTGCACACACTGCGTGCAGATATCGACTACAACACTTCAGAAGCGCACACCACTTATGGTGTACTCGGCGTTAAGGTATGGATCTTCAAAGGTGAGATCTTGGGTGGTATGGCTGCTGTTGAACAGGCGGAAAAACCGGCTGCACAACCTAAAAAGCAGCAGCGCAAAGGCCGCAAGTAAGGAGAGTCGCTGATGTTACAACCAAAGCGTACGAAATTCCGTAAAATGCACAAAGGCCGTAACCGTGGCCTGGCAGCAGGTGCGGATGTTAGCTTCGGCACTTTCGGTCTGAAAGCTGTGGGCCGTGGCCGTCTGACGGCACGTCAGATTGAAGCGGCACGTCGTGCTATGACCCGTGCAATTAAACGTCAAGGTAAAATCTGGATACGTGTATTCCCAGACAAACCTATAACTGAAAAGCCACTCGAAGTGCGTATGGGTAAAGGTAAAGGTAACGTAGAATATTGGGTTGCCTTGATCCAGCCTGGTAAAGTCCTTTATGAAATGGACGGTGTGCCTGAAGAGCTGGCTCGTGAAGCATTCAAGCTGGCAGCAGCGAAACTGCCTATCAAGACCACCTTTGTAACTAAGACGGTGATGTAATGAAAGCACAAGAGCTGCGCGAAAAAAGCGTTGAAGAGCTGAAAACTGAGCTGCTGAATTTGCTGCGTGAACAATTTAACCTGCGCATGCAGGCTGCAAGTGGCCAGCTACAACAGTCTCATCTGTTGAAACAAGTGCGTCATAATATCGCACGCGTTAAGACTTTATTGACTGAGAAGGCGGGTGCGTAATGACCGATAAAATTCGTACTTTGCAAGGTCGTGTTGTAAGTGACAAAATGGAGAAATCTATTGTTGTTGCTATTGAGCGTAAGGTGAAACACCCTCTGTATGGTAAATTCATCAAACGTACGACTAAACTGCATGTACATGACGAGAACAATGAATGTGGCATTGGTGATGTGGTGGAAATCCGCGAAACCCGTCCACTGTCCAAAACTAAATCTTGGACTTTAGTTCGCGTTGTAGAGAAAGCGATTCTGTAAGCTGGCTCGAATAGAGTAAACGGCTCAGGCTATGGGCCGTTTATTTTTTCTATCTATATCTGAGATGTGGTGTTATAATGCCGCGCCCTCATGATATGGGGTATCTGAACGGCCTCTTCATATTAAATTATAGTAGTGAAGTGGGCTCAGTAGTAGTTGACATTTAGCGGAGCACTAAAATGATCCAAGAACAGACTATGCTGAACGTGGCCGACAACTCCGGTGCACGTCGCGTAATGTGTATCAAGGTTCTGGGTGGCTCGCACCGTCGCTATGCACACGTCGGCGACATCATAAAAGTCACCATCAAGGAAGCAATTCCTCGTGGTAAAGTGAAAAAAGGTGATGTCCTGAAAGCGGTAGTGGTGCGCACCAGGAAGGGTGTTCGTCGCCCTGACGGTTCTGTCATTCGCTTCGATGGCAATGCTTGCGTGTTGTTAAACAACACAAGTGAGCAAGTTATCGGTACGCGTATTTTTGGGCCGGTAACTCGTGAACTTCGTAATGAAAAGTTCATGAAAATTATCTCCCTGGCACCAGAAGTACTCTAAGGAGCGGACAATGGCAGCGAAAATCCGTCGTGATGACGAAGTTATCGTGTTGACTGGAAAAGATAAAGGTAAGCGCGGTAAAGTAAAACAGGTTCTTTCTACTGGGAAAGTCATTGTTGAAGGTATCAACTTGGTTAAAAAGCATCAGAAGCCTGTTCCGGCTCTGAACCAGCCAGGTGGCATCGTTGAAAAAGAAGCTGCAATTCAGGTTTCAAACGTTGCGATCTTCAATGCGGCAACCGGTAAGGCTGACCGTGTAGGTTTTAGATTTGAAGACGGAAAAAAAATTCGTTTCTTTAAATCTAACAGCGAAACTATCAAGTAATTTGGAGTAATACGATGGCGAAACTGCATGATTACTACAAAGACGAGGTAGTCCAAAAACTGATGACTCAGTTTGGCTACAATTCTGTCATGCAAGTCCCTCGGGTCGAGAAGATCACCCTGAACATGGGTGTTGGTGAAGCAATTGCTGATAAGAAACTGCTGGATAATGCAGCAGCGGATCTGGCAGCAATCTCTGGTCAAAAACCATTGATCACCAAAGCGCGCAAATCAGTTGCAGGCTTCAAAATCCGTCAGGGCTATCCAATCGGCTGTAAAGTGACCCTGCGTGGTGAACGTATGTGGGAGTTTCTTGAGCGCCTGATTTCTATTGCTGTACCTCGTATTCGTGACTTCCGTGGTTTGTCTGCTAAGTCATTTGATGGTCGTGGCAATTACAGCATGGGTGTACGTGAGCAAATCATCTTCCCTGAAATCGATTACGATAAAGTGGATCGTGTTCGTGGTCTGGATATTACTATCACCACAACTGCGAAATCTGATGATGAAGGCCGCGCACTGTTGGCTGCTTTTAACTTCCCGTTCCGCAAGTAAGGCAGGGTATTCATGGCTAAGCAATCAATGAAAGCACGTGATGTAAAACGTGCGAAATTAGCTGAAAAATTCTTCACTAAACGTGTAGAATTGAAAGCTGTCATTTCTGATGTGAATGCATCTGATGAAGAGCGTTGGAATGCTGTTCTTAAGCTGCAAACACTGCCACGTGATTCCAGCCCCTCTCGTCAGCGTAACCGCTGCCGCCAAACTGGTCGTCCGCATGCGTTTTTGCGGAAGTTTGGGTTGAGCCGTATTAAAGTCCGTGAAGCCGCCATGCGCGGTGAAATTCCGGGCCTTAAAAAGGCTAGCTGGTAATTGTCACCAATTGAATCACGGGAGTAAAGACAGATGAGCATGCAAGATCCCATCGCGGATATGCTGACCCGTATCCGTAACGGTCAGGCCGCGAATAAAGTTGCGGTCACCATGCCTTCCTCCAAGCTGAAAGTGGCAATTGCCAAGGTGCTGAAGGAAGAAGGTTATATTGAAGATTATAAAATTGAAGGCGACACCAAGCCAGAGCTGGAATTAGTACTGAAATACTTCCAGGGCAAGGCTGTTGTAGAAAGTATTCAGCGTGTAAGTCGACCAAGTCTGCGCATCTATAAGAAAAAAGATGAGCTGCCACAAGTTATGGCTGGTTTGGGTATCGCTGTTGTTTCTACCTCTAAAGGTGTAATGACTGATCGTGCAGCTCGCCAAGCTGGTCTTGGTGGCGAGATTCTCTGCTACGTAGCTTAATTCGGGAGGAAAGAATGTCTCGTGTTGCAAAAGCACCCGTCGTTATTCCTACCGACGTAGAGGTAAAACTCGACGGTCAGGTTATTTCGATTAAGGGTAAAAACGGCGAGTTGAGTCGTACAATCCACAGCGCAGTTGAAGTTAAGCATGCAGATAATCAACTGACCTTCGCTCCACGCGATGGTTATGTTGATGGTTGGGCACAGGCGGGTACAACTCGTTCTTTGATGAATGCTATGGTTATCGGTGTTACCGAAGGCTTCACTAAGAAACTTCAACTGGTAGGTGTTGGTTATCGTGCAGCAGTCAAAGGCAATGTTATCAACATGTCTCTGGGCTTCTCACATCCAGTTGACCACGAACTACCAGCAGGCATTACTGCAGAATGTCCGTCACAAACTGAAATCGTACTAAAGGGTGCTGATAAACAGGTAATCGGTCAGGTTGCGGCAGAACTGCGTGCCTATCGTCGTCCTGAGCCTTATAAAGGTAAGGGTGTTCGTTACGCCGACGAAGTCGTGCGTATCAAAGAGGCTAAGAAGAAGTAAGGTAACACTATGGATAAGAAAGCAGCTCGTATCCGTCGTGCGACCCGCGCACGCCGCAAGCTCCAGGAACTGGGTGCAACTCGCCTGGTGGTACATCGTACCCCTCGCCATATTTATGCGCAGGTTATCGCACCAAACGGTTCTGAAACTTTGGTGGCAGCTTCTACTACAGAAAAAGCTATCAATGAACAACTGAAATACACTGGAAATAAAGAAGCAGCAGCAGCAGTTGGCAAGGCAATTGCTGAACGTGCATTGGAAAAAGGTATTAAAGATGTATCCTTTGACCGCTCTGGTTTCCAATATCATGGTCGAGTCCAGGCACTGGCAGATGCTGCCCGTGAAGCTGGCCTTCAGTTCTAAGGTAGAGGTGTAAGATGGCTCACATCGAAAAACAAGCTGGCGAACTGCAGGAAAAGCTGATTGCGGTAAATCGCGTATCTAAAACCGTAAAAGGTGGCCGGATTTTCAGCTTTACCGCACTAACTGTTGTAGGTGATGGTAATGGTCGCGTTGGTTTTGGCTACGGCAAAGCACGCGAAGTTCCGGCAGCAATCCAGAAAGCGATGGAAAAAGCCCGTCGCAATATGAAAACCGTCGCACTGAACAGCGGCACTTTGTATCACCCAGTAAAAGGTGCACACACTGGTTCCCGTGTGTTCATGCAGCCTGCTCACGAAGGTACTGGTATCATCGCAGGCGGTGCTATGCGTGCTGTTTTGGAGGTGGCTGGTGTTCGTAACGTACTGGCTAAAACCTATGGTTCCACTAACCCTATTAATGTGGTTCGTGCAACTCTGGATGCTTTAGACAGCATGAAGTCTCCAGAAATGGTCGCAGCTAAGCGTGGTAAATCCGTCGAAGAAATTCTGGGGTAATGGCCATGGCTAAGACTATTAAAGTAACACAGATTCGCAGTTCAATCGGCCGTCTGCCTAAACATAAGGCAACTTTGGTTGGTTTAGGTCTGCGCCGTATCGGTCATACAGTAGAGCGTGAAGATACTCCTGCTATACGTGGTATGATCAACTTGGTTTCCTATATGGTTAAAGTTGAGGAGTAACAGATGCGCTTAAATACTCTGTCTCCGGCTGATGGTTCCAAGCATGCGCCTAAACGTGTAGGTCGTGGTATTGGTTCTGGCCTGGGTAAAACCGGTGGCCGTGGTCACAAGGGTCAGAAATCTCGTTCTGGCGGTGGCGTCCGTCGCGGTTTTGAAGGTGGTCAGATGCCTTTGTACCGTCGTTTGCCAAAATTTGGCTTTACTTCACGTAAGGCGATGGTTACAGCAGAAGTTCGTTTGTCTGATTTTGCTGCCGTTGAAGGCGATATTATCGATCTGAATGCATTGAAAGCAGCTAACATTGTTGGCACTCAAATTGAATTTGCGAAAGTTATTCTTTCTGGCGAAATCAATCGTGCAGTAACTGTGCGTGGCCTTCGTGTTACTAAGGGCGCTCATGCTGCAATTGAAGCTGCTGGCGGTAAAATTGAGGAATAAGTAACAGATGGCTAAACAACCAGGATTAGATTTCCAAAGTGCTAAAGGTGGACTGGGCGAGCTGAAACGTAGGCTGTTGTTTGTTATTGGCGCGTTAATTGTTTTCCGTATTGGTTCTTTTATTCCTATCCCTGGTATTGATGCCACTGTGCTTGCCAAATTGCTCGAACAGCAAAGGGGCACCATCATTGAAATGTTTAACATGTTCTCTGGTGGTGCTTTAAGTCGTGCTTCTATCTTTGCACTGGGGATAATGCCGTATATTTCTGCGTCTATTATTATTCAGTTGTTGACGGTGGTTCATCCAACGTTGGCAGAGATTAAGAAGGAAGGGGAAGCTGGTCGTCGTAAGATTAGCCAGTATACTCGCTATGGTACTTTAGTGCTGGCTATATTCCAGTCAATCGGTATTGCTACTGGTTTGCCGAATATGCCAGGAATGCAAGGGCTGGTGATCAATCCAGGGTTTGCTTTCTACTTCACGGCTGTTGTGAGCCTAGTTACTGGGACTATGTTCCTAATGTGGTTGGGTGAGCAGATTACTGAGCGTGGTATTGGAAACGGTATCTCTATCATAATCTTTGCTGGTATCGTTGCGGGTTTGCCGCCGGCCATTGGCCATACCATTGAGCAAGCTCGGCAAGGCGATCTGCACTTCCTCCTGTTGCTGTTGGTTGCAGTGTTAGTGTTTGCAGTGACTTTCTTCGTTGTTTTCATGGAGCGTGGCCAACGACGTATCGTTGTTAACTATGCAAAACGTCAGCAAGGTCGCCGAGTTTATGCTGCACAGAGTACACATTTACCGTTGAAAGTGAATATGGCTGGGGTTATCCCTGCTATTTTTGCTTCCAGCATTATTCTGTTCCCTGGTACCATAGCTTCCTGGTTTGGGGGAGGAACTGGTTGGAACTGGCTGACTACTATTTCAATGTACTTGCAGCCTGGGCAACCGCTTTATGTGTTACTCTACGCGTCTGCAATCATCTTCTTCTGTTTTTTCTATACCGCGTTGGTTTTCAACCCGAGAGAAACAGCAGATAACCTGAAGAAGTCCGGTGCATTTGTACCAGGAATTCGTCCGGGAGAGCAAACAGCCAAGTACATTGATAAGGTAATGACACGCCTAACTTTAGTTGGTGCGATGTATATTACTTTTATCTGCTTAATCCCGGAGTTCATGCGTGACGCGATGAAGGTGCCATTTTATTTTGGCGGTACTTCGCTACTTATTGTAGTTGTAGTCATCATGGACTTTATGGCTCAAGTGCAAACTCTGATGATGTCAAGTCAGTATGAGTCCGCATTGAAGAAGGCAAATCTTAAAGGTTATAACCGTTAATTGGTTTGCTTGAGAAGTTACGGAGAGTAAAAATGAAAGTTCGTGCTTCCGTCAAGAAATTATGTCGCAACTGTAAAATCGTTAAGCGTAACGGTATCGTTCGCGTGATTTGTAGTGCAGAGCCTAAGCATAAACAACGCCAAGGCTAATAAAATAGCATATTTTTCTTGCAAAGTCGGTTTGAGCTGGCTAAATTAGCCAGCCAATCTTTTTTATATCACAGTAACACTGTTTGAGTATCCTGAAAACGGGCTTTTCAGAATGGTGTTGCGGTAAATAAATAATTTAGGAGTGCATAGTGGCCCGTATAGCAGGCATTAACATTCCTGATCAGAAGCATACCGTGATCGCTTTAACATCGATCTACGGAATTGGCAAAACTCGCTCCCAAGCCATTTGTGCTGCGGCGGGTATTGCTGAGCATGTTAAGATCAGCGAGCTGTCTGAAGAGCAAATTGATAAGCTGCGTGACGAAGTTGCCAAATACGTTGTAGAAGGCGATTTGCGTCGTGAAGTAACCCTGAGCATCAAACGTCTGATGGATCTTGGTACTTATCGTGGTTTACGTCACCGTCGTGGTCTACCTGTTCGCGGCCAGCGTACTAAGACCAACGCACGTACCCGTAAGGGTCCACGTAAGCCGATCAAGAAATAATCGGGGTATTGTATAATGGCAAAAGCACCTATTCGTGCACGTAAGCGTGTAAGAAAGCAAGTCTCTGACGGTGTGGCTCATATCCATGCTTCTTTCAACAACACCATCGTGACCATTACTGACCGCCAGGGTAACGCCTTGGGTTGGGCAACTGCTGGTGGTTCCGGTTTCCGTGGTTCTCGTAAATCTACTCCGTTTGCAGCTCAGGTTGCAGCAGAGCGCTGTGCCGAAGCAGTGAAAGAATACGGAATTAAGAACCTGGAAGTTATGGTTAAAGGACCTGGTCCTGGCCGCGAGTCAACTATTCGAGCGTTAAATGCGGCAGGTTTCCGCATTACTAACATTACTGATGTGACTCCGATCCCTCATAACGGTTGTCGTCCACCTAAAAAACGTCGCGTTTAATAGCGTTTACTTTTTTAGGTTCGATTGGAGAAAGAAAATGGCAAGATATTTGGGTCCTAAGCTCAAGCTGAGCCGTCGCGAGGGTACAGATCTATTCCTGAAGTCTGGCGTTCGCGCGATTGACACCAAGTGTAAATTAGAACAAGCACCTGGGCAACATGGCGCACGTAAACCGCGTCTGTCTGACTACGGTGTGCAGTTACGTGAGAAACAAAAAGTTCGTCGTATTTACGGTGTTCTAGAACGTCAATTCCGTAACTATTATAAAGAAGCAACTCGTCTGAAAGGCAACACAGGTGAAAACCTGCTGAGTTTGCTGGAAGGTCGTCTGGACAACGTTGTTTACCGTATGGGTTTCGGGGCGACTCGTGCTGAATCACGCCAAATGGTAAGCCATAAGGCTATCATGGTGAATGGCCGCGTTGTTAACATCGCTTCTTATCAGGTATCCCCGAATGACGTAGTCAGCGTTCGCGAAAAATCGAAAAAGCAGTCTCGTATCAAGGCGGCTTTAGAGCTGGCTGAGCAGCGTGAGAAACCAACTTGGTTGGAGGTTGATGCTGTGAAGATGGAAGGTGTGTTCAAACGTATTCCAGAACGTGCCGATCTGTCTGCTGACATCAACGAACACCTGATCGTCGAGCTTTACTCTAAGTAAAGCTTAGCACCAAAGAGAGGACACAATGCAGGGTTCTGTGACAGAGTTTCTAAAACCGCGCCTGGTTGATATCGAGCAAGTCAGTTCGACGCACGCCAAGGTGACCCTTGAGCCATTAGAGCGTGGCTTTGGCCATACTCTTGGTAACGCACTGCGCCGTATTCTGCTTTCGTCTATGCCGGGTTGTGCGGTGACTGAGGTTGAGATTGATGGTGTACTGCATGAGTACAGCACCAAAGAAGGTGTACAGGAAGATATCCTGGAGATTCTCCTCAACCTGAAAGGGCTGGCGGTAAGAGTTCAGGGAAAAGATGAAGTTATTCTTACCTTGAATAAGTCTGGCATTGGCCCTGTGACTGCAGCCGACATTATCCACGACGGAGATGTCGAAATCGTCAAGCCGCAACATGTAATCTGCCACCTGACTGACGAAACTGCTTCTATAAGCATGCGCATTAAAGTTCAGCGTGGTCGAGGTTATGTGCCGGCTTCTGCCCGGATTCATTCGGAAGAAGATGAGCGCCCTATTGGTCGTTTGTTAGTAGACGCTTGTTATAGCCCAGTAGAGCGTATTGCCTACAATGTTGAAGCAGCGCGTGTAGAACAACGTACCGATTTGGACAAGTTGGTTATCGAGATGGAAACTAACGGTACAATCGATCCTGAAGAGGCGATTCGCCGTGCAGCTACTATTTTGGCTGAACAGCTGGAAGCTTTTGTTGATTTACGTGATGTACGTCAGCCAGAAGTAAAAGAGGAGAAGCCAGAGTTTGATCCGATCCTGCTGCGCCCTGTTGACGATCTGGAATTGACTGTCCGCTCTGCTAACTGTCTTAAGGCAGAAGCTATCCACTACATCGGTGATTTGGTACAGCGTACCGAGGTTGAGTTGCTTAAGACACCTAACCTGGGTAAAAAATCTCTTACAGAGATCAAAGACGTACTGGCTTCACGTGGCTTATCTCTGGGCATGCGCTTAGAAAACTGGCCACCAGCAAGTATTGCTGATGAATAACTAGATCACAGGTTAAGGTTTTACTGAGAAGGATAAGGTCATGCGCCATCGTAAGAGTGGTCGTCAATTGAACCGCAACAGCAGCCATCGCCAAGCTATGTTCCGTAATATGGCAGGTTCTTTGGTCCGTCATGAAATCATCAAGACGACTCTGCCTAAAGCGAAAGAACTGCGTCGCGTCGTTGAGCCGCTGATTACTCTTGCCAAGATCGACAGCGTAGCTAATCGTCGTCTGGCATTCGCCCGTACTCGTGACAACGAAATCGTGGCAAAACTGTTTAATGAGCTGGGCCCGCGTTTTGCGAGCCGCGCAGGTGGCTACACTCGTATTCTTAAGTGTGGCTTCCGTGCTGGTGACAATGCTCCGATGGCATACATCGAGCTTGTTGACCGTGCTACTGAGCCTCAAACAGAAGTTGCGACTGCGGAGTAATCTGTAGGGGCATATAAAAGAACCGGGTTTATCCCGGTTTTTTTACGCTTGCATATATGAATCTCTAACTTATTTTTTTTCATCCTGCTATGCTGATATCTCAAACAATGTTATCTATTGTAGGAGATATAAAGATGTATCGTATTGGTCAACTGGCTAAATTAGCGAATGTAACTCCTGATACTGTGCGTTTCTATGAAAAACAAGGAATGATGGAACATCAGAACCGTACTGAAGGAGGGTATAGACTTTATACAGAGCAAGATCTACAGCGCCTTCGGTTTATACGCTATGCTAAGCAATTAGGGTTTACATTGGAAGCTATTACAGAATTATTGTCTATTCGTGTAGATCCAGCCCATCATACTTGTGAAGAGTCAAAGCAAATTGTAGATTCTAGGTTAATGGAAGTGGAGGAAAAACTTCTTGAAATGCGAAAAATGCGTGATTCACTTAAGATGCTAAGTGATGCTTGTTGTGGCAGTTCTCATATAAGTATTTACTGTTCTATTCTTGAAACTTTAGAACAAGGTGCTTTGAATAAGAAATAAGTAATTTTTCTTTATTATTGAAAATTCAGAGAGTACAATTACTATGCTGGTAGATAAATTAATATGATAGAGGTATGTGATGATTACATATCACCATAAGAAAGGTGTAATAAAGGATAATGCTCTAGAAGCTCTATTACGTGATCCGCTATTTAAACAACGAGTTGAAAAAAATAAAAAAGGAAAAGGAAGTTACCAGAGGAAAGAAAAACATAGCAAAGCAAGTAGCTGGGAGACCAGTGGTAAGGGGTCATTAGATTCTTTACTACTGGTCTTTTAGTTTAATAGGTCTATTTCCTACTTTTCAGTAATCTACGAACTTCTAATAATAATTTTGTTTCGGTAATTGGGAGTATTTGATATAACTTCAATCTCCTTTTACTAAATGATCTGTTTATTAGTTTTATTGTGTAGAAAAATAGTGAATGATGGTAAGGTGTTCTTTTAAAATCATATCGATACTGACGTCAGCAGCTAAATTGGCAAAATTATCTTTCATAGTAAATTCATAAACTGATTTAAAAGTTTCATCACACCCTTTTAATTAAAACATACCAAGTTGTATTAGTTATTGTGTTCTAATTATATGACTGATGCATAATGATTTCTTTGGCTTTTAAAGGAAAAAAGGGCTTGGCTGGAATAGTTTCTCTACTTCGGGGACAAATTTCTTATCTGTAATAAACATAATTACATGATCTCCTTGTTCGATAACACTGTAATCACTAGCAATAAGGACTTCGTTACCGCGAGCTATTGCACTAATTGTAGTGCCTGGTGGTAATTTAATATCACCTACAGTTCGACCAACAACCTTTGATGTATTTTCATCCCCATGAGCAATCGCTTCGATAGCTTCGGCCACTCCACGACGTAATGAGGAAACGCTTACAATATCTGCTTTGCGAACATGACCTAACAGAGCGGAAATCGTCGCTTGTTGTGGAGAGATTGCAATATCAATGACACCACCTTGTACTAAATCGACATATGCACTACGTTGAATGAGAACTATGGCTTTTTTGGCACCCATGCGTTTGGCAAGCATTGCAGACATGATATTTGCCTCGTCATCGTTGGTTAGAGCAATAAATACATCAACTTGTTCTATATGTTCTTCAGCTAATAACTCTTGATCGGAGGCATCCCCATAGAAAACAATGGTGTCATGTAATAATTCGGCTAGTTCTATAGCTCTTTGCTGATTTCGTTCAATTAATTTAACCCTGTAATCTTTTTCTAGACGTAGTGCGAGGCCTGCTCCCACATTACCGCCACCTACAATCATAATACGTTTGTAGGGTTTTTCTAAACGTTGAAGCTCACTCATTACAGCACGAATATGTTGTGATGCAGCTACAAAGAAAACTTCGTCACCGGCTTCAATAATTGTAGAACCTTGAGGTCTTATTGGTCGATCCTGACGGAATATTGCTGCAACTCTGGTATTAATATGCGGCATGTGTTCACGAAGTGAGGAAAGTGCATTCCCTACAAGTGAGCCTCCATAATAAGCTTTTACTGCAACAATACTTACTCGGCCTTCGGCAAAGTTAACGACTTGTAAGGCGCCAGGATATTGAATTAGTTTATAAATATAATCTATAACAAGTTGTTCTGGTGAAATAAGATAATCAATAGGAATATCATTGGGCAGAAAAAGTTTATCTGCTTCACGAATATATTCTGCTGCGCGTATTCGCGCAACTTTATTTGGGGTGTTAAATAAGGAATAAGCAATTTGACATGCAATCATGTTAGTTTCGTCAGAATTAGTTACAGCAACTAACATATCAGCATCTTCAGCACCAGCTTCTCTTAATACTCTGGGGTAAGAACCATGACCATTGACTACTCTGAGATCGAATTTATCCTGTAGTTGGTGTAGACGGTTGGGATCAGTATCGACTATGGTGATATCGTTATTTTCACCTACCAGATTTTCAGCTAATGTACCGCCAACTTGACCTGCACCAAGAATAATTATTTTCATAGTATTCTCTAACTTATTGCAAACAAATAATTATCTCTATAAATCGTAGAGATATATTACCGTTTAGTTAATCGAGCGTAAAAGAAACCATCACCACCATTTAACTCAGGTATTATTTGTTTTCCTAGACAATCATTTGTCTCTGTTCCCGCGAGTTTTGCATCTGAGTGGCGTTTTAAAAACGAGCTGATTTGCTGACAATTTTCATCTGGTAGAATAGAACAGGTTGCATATACTAACGTTCCGCTTTTCTTTAAGTATGGCCAAATTGCATCAAGAATTTCAGATTGTAATTGAACTAATTGAGCAATATCTTCCTCGCGGCGTAACCACTTGATATCAGGATGGCGACGGATTACTCCTGTTGCTGAACACGGTGCATCCAAAAGAATGCGGTCGAATTGCTGGTTCTCTGCCCAATGTTCAGGGTGGCGTCCATCACCGGTTTTTACTGTAGCGTGGCAGTTAAGGCGTTTGAGATTTTCTTTTACTCGTTTGATTCTTTGCTCATCAATATCTACCGCTACTACTTGAGATTCTGGTGCTATTTCGAGGATATATGTTGTTTTCCCTCCTGGTGCTGCACAAAGATCGAGAATTTTCTCTCCATTTATGGGTTTTAGTAACTCGACACACTCTTGTGCGGATAAATCTTGGACAGTGACCCAACCTTTGTCAAATCCAGGTAATATTGTTACAGGGCAAGGGGAAATTATGCGGATAGCAGAAGGTGATTTGGGCGCTGGTTCCGCATCAATTCCTGATTTACGAAGAAGAGTGAGATATTCATCCCGACTATGGTATATACGATTAACTCGTAACCACATAGGGGGTTTTTTATTATTAGCATTAATAAGTTGTTGCCATTGTTGTGGATAGGCTTTTTGGATTCGAGTTAATAGCCATTCTGGGTGTAAGTGGTGGCTGGAATTATTTTGCGTACATTCCATTAACTGTAGCTGTTGTCTCTGAAATTGGCGAAGAACGCCATTAATTAACCCTTTTAATTGAGAATGCTTCAGAGTTACGGCTCCGTTTACTGTTTCAGCAAGTGCGGCATGGGCTGGAATACGAGTATAGGCAAGTTGGTATATCCCAACCATAAGCAGGTAATGAAGAATACGTTGTTTACCTTTTAATGGTTTTACCATTAGTTGACCTATTATCCACTCTAGCTGTGGTAATACGCGTAACACTCCGAAAGATAATTCCTGTAACAAGGGTTTGTCTTTATCAGTTATATTTTGTTGCAGTTTGGGTAAGACTGTACTGAGAGACTGTCCTTGATCCAGAACTTGATTGATTGCTTTTGCGGTGATACTTCGCAGATTATATGTGTTTTTCATAGTTAAAAGAGCTGACAAAAGCCAGCATTAAGAGAAAGTTTGTGAGAGAGATTACAGCATAAAATAGTATTCAGTTGATTTTATTACCTGGAGTAAACCATTCACGTTTAGAATTAAGTAGATTTGCTGCTGACATTGCTTTTTTACCGGCAGGTTGTAACTGTGTAATGTTCAGAATTCCATCAGCGGTAGCAATATAAATACCTTCTTTGTCTGCTTTTAGTACAGTTCCTGGCTCTACCGAAGTTTGTTCTTCAATGGCTTCTGCTTTCCAAACTTTAATAGGTTGTCCTTCCATTTCGAAAAAGCTCATGGGCCAGGGATTAAATGCGCGAATACAACGTTCAAGGTGGGTTGCAGATAGTTCCCAATTTATGCGGGCTTCTTCTTTGCTTAGTTTTTCAGCGTAGGTAACTAAATTTTCGTTTTGAGTTTTAGGTTGACTTTTACCTGATGTTATTAATGATAATGTTTTGAGTAACGCATCTGGCCCAATATTGGCCAGTTTTTCGTATAAACTGGCACTGGTATCCTCAGGTGTAATAGGGCATCTTGCTTTATATAGCATGTCGCCAGTATCAAGACCTATATCCATTTGCATTATTGTTACGCCTGTTTCTGTATCACCAGCCCAAAGTGAGCGTTGAATGGGTGCTGCACCTCGCCAACGTGGTAGTAGGGAACCATGTACGTTTAGGCAACCTAATTCTGGAATATTTAAAACAACTTTGGGAAGGATCAATCCATAGGCAACAACGATGAGAACATCAGGTTGTTGTTTTAGAACCCATTGTTGGTTTTCTTCTGAGCGTAAAGTAGCTGGCTGAAAAACGGTGATATTACGTTCCTCTGCCAGTACCTTTACAGGACTGGGTGTTAGTTTTTTACCTCTTCCTGCCGGTTTATCTGGTCGAGTTAGAACGCCAACTACCTCATGCTGAGACATTAACAAAGCCTCTAGATGGCGTGCTGCAAAATCAGGTGTTCCGGCAAAAACAATACGTAAAGAATCAGACACGTTTATTTCCTGTATTAATATAATTTACTTGGTTCGGGCTTTTTGTTTATCCAGTTTTTCTACTTTCTGGCGTATACGTTGGCGTTTCAGTGGAGATAAGTAATCCACAAAAAGTTTACCAATTAAGTGGTCCATCTCATGCTGAATACAAATTGCAAGTAAGTCATCAGCTTGTAATTCAAATGGTCGACCATTGTAATCTAGGGCTTTGATTTTGACTTTTTCGGCTCGTGGCACCAGTGCTCGTTGTTCAGGAATAGACAAACAGCCCTCTTCGATCCCAGTTTCACCACTTTTTTCCAGTAATTCTGGGTTGATCAGAACGAGACGCTCATTACGTGTTTCTGATACGTCAATAACAACAATACGCTGATGAATATCAACTTGTGTTGCTGCCAAACCGATACCTTCTTCTGCATACATAGTTTCAAACATATCATCAATGATACGTCGAATCTCTGCATCAACTGTTTCAACAGGCGTTGCAATAGTGCGAAGCCGCTCGTCTGGGTAATGTAATACTTGTAATACTGACATATATGTTTAGATCTGCATCCAAAATGTTAATGGTGTTCTATGTCTATTCTAGACATTTCCCGTTTAGATTGACAGTATCGATTGCTAATTGAGCAGTTTAGTTTTGTCCGTCAATCTTAGCCAGGATGACAACATGGAAGCTATGGAAGTATGGTTGCGAATGAAGATGATTTCTCATTTGGCAACAGAGAGAGCAGCAAATGTTGCAGAAAAATTGTTATATTCCGGGAGTCGTTATCTCACTGTGTTGAAAGATAGTGGATTATCGCCAGAACAATGTCTGCAATTTACTAAAGTAAATAAAACCTTACTAGCTTCATGCCTTAAGTGGCTGGAACAGCCAGAGCACCATTTATTGACATATTCTCACCCTTCGTATCCACCTCTATTAAAGCAGATACATACCCCTCCGCTTGTGCTTTTTGTGGCAGGAAAACCAGATATTCTTTTAAAGAAGCAGGTGGCGATGGTAGGGAGCAGGACAGCAAGTTATTATGGTGAGAGATGGGGAAGAATTTTTGCAAGTGAACTGGTTGGATATGAGTTAGTTATTGCTAGTGGTTTAGCTATCGGTATTGATGGTATTTGTCACCGAGCTGCATTGGATAGTGGAGGTAAAACAGTAGCTGTATTAGGTAGTGGGCTTGGACAGATTTATCCTCATAGACACGGATTATTAGCAAAGCAAATTGAGGAGAATGGTGCTCTTGTTTCTGAATTTTTTCCGGATACTCCGCCACGCGCAAAAAATTTTCCTAGAAGAAATAGAATTATCAGTGGATTAAGCTCAGCAGTGATTGTTGTAGAGGCAGGTCAAAATAGTGGTTCGTTAATTACTGCTCGTTGTGCCCTTGAACAAGGAAGGGATGTATTTGCATTACCAGGGCTTTTGGGAAATTCAGTGAGCGAAGGCAATCACTGGTTAATAAAACAAGGTGCATACTTAGCTACAAATGCAATGGATATTGTGGAACATGTTTACAGTTCATTACAATGGTTGAATATGGAAAGAACGGAGGAAGAAGTAAAACCGCAGTTTGAGCAAACTGAGTTGCCATTTACTGATGTGCTAGTTAACGTAGGCGCTGAAGTAACGCCTGTTGATATTATTGCTCAGCGTTCTTCATTACCTATAACTGAGGTCATGACAAAGCTCCTTGAGCTGGAATTACTGGGTAAGGTGACTGTGGTTGCTGGTGGTTATGTGCGTGTGAATTAAATTGACTGAATTTTTAGAGTCCTGTGCAACGTCATATGAGAATGAGTTTTTGAGTGAAAATAGTATGGCAAAAATGGTTCCTTTCTCCACCAATGAAACTGAATATTGCCCTGAATGTGGTTCTGCGTTGGTTATGCGTAATGGTATCCATGGCCCATTTCTTGGATGTTCTGGTTATCCATCATGTCAATATATTCGTCCATTAAAAGGGCAACGTGATGGGCATGTGGTAAAAGAACTTGAAGGGCAGCTATGTCCCGCGTGTGGAGTCAATTTGATTTTGTGCCAAGGACGTTATGGCATGTTCATTGGCTGTAGTCGTTATCCTGAATGCGAACATACAGAACTAATTGATAAACCGGATGAGACGTTAATAGCCTGTCCGCAATGTAAACAAGGACAACTACTCCAAAGGAAATCACGTTTCGGAAAAATTTTCCATGCGTGTAACCGTTACCCTAATTGCCAGTTTGTATTAAATAATAAGCCAATTGCGGGTAAATGTGAGTTTTGTTCTTATTCGTTGCTGGTGGAAAAACGTACATCACAAGGTGTAAAGTTATTTTGTGCTAGTAAGTTGTGTGGAAAACGGCAAATAAATTAAGCAGAGTAATAAAATGAGCAATGAAGCATCACCTGCATTTGAGAGTGTATTAACAGCATTAAAAGCAGAAAAAGTGATTGCCTATCCGACTGAAGCTGTTTTTGGACTTGGATGTGATCCTGATAGTGAAAAAGCAGTAAATGAACTGCTTATATTAAAGAAACGTCCTTGGCAGAAAGGGTTGATTCTTATCGCAGATAATTATGAACAATTACAACCGTATCTTGATGATAAACTTCTAACAGAAGAACAAAAAAAAGCTATGTTTGCTTGTTGGCCAGGGCCTGTAACCTGGGTGATTCCTGCCAAATTTAGTGCACCTAAGTGGTTGACAGGGCAATTCGCTACCTTGGCTGTCAGAGTTAGTGATCATCCTTTGGTGAAACAGTTATGTACTTTTTATGGGAAACCGTTGGTGTCGACCAGTGCAAATTTGAATGGCCTTGAACCATGCAGAACAGCAGAAGAAGTTAGACAACAGTTTGGAGATAAGCTTCCTATATTAAACGGAGATGTTGGAGGTCGGAAAAACCCTTCAGAAATTCGGGATGCTTTAACTGGTGAGCTTTATCGTCAAGGGTAAGGGGAGATAAATATGGATCAATTTGCTGTCTTTGGTAATCCTGTTGCGCATAGTAAATCTCCGCGTATCCATCAGTTATTTGCTAGACAGACAGGTATTGAGCATCGTTATGGGAAAATTCTGGTGCCGATAAGTAAATTTCAAGAGGCATTGGATACATTTCTTAAACAGGGAGGTATAGGAGTCAATATTACTGTGCCATTTAAAGAGCAGGCATTTATTCGAGCAAATGAGTTGACTGAACGGGCAAGACTCAGCGGTGCAGTTAATACTTTGAAATTACTTAATAATAATCAATTGCTTGGTGATAACACGGATGGTATAGGGTTATTAACAGACTTGATGCGACTTGAGTTTATTACTCAAGGGCAGCATATTTTAATCATTGGAGCTGGTGGAGCTGCCAGAGGTGTTTTATTTCCATTATTAGAATTTGGTTGTAAAATTACAATTACAAACCGCACGTTTAGTCGCGCTATACAGGTTGCTAATAATTTTTCGGCAATAGGCAGTATTCGGCCTGCTGAGATGAAAGTACTTAATAGTCCTGAGTTTGATCTCATTATCAATGCGACTGCATCTGGTATTAATGGTGAGATTCCTACTATATCTCCATTCATATTTAATGAGAATTGTGTCTGTTATGATATGTTTTACCAGGCTAATTTGACGCCCTTTATTTCCTTTGCTAGGAAGCATGGTGTTTCTCGTTATGCGGATGGGCTGGGGATGTTAGTGGGGCAAGCTGCTCATTCATTTAAATTATGGCATGGTGTATTGCCTGAAATTTCACCTGTGTTACTAACATTGGAACAGGAGTTACGTTCGTGAATCAATCTATCCAATTTCCTGATAGAGAAGAGTGGAGCGAGCAAGAGCAGATAGTCATTTTTTCCGCACTGGTAAATGGATTATTGGTTCAATGTGTTATAAGTGCCAAGGAGCTTTTATACCGTTATGGGGCGGAAGATCATCATCCACTAAGTCTTTTTCGACAAAATCGTTGGGATATAGAAGAAGAATTCGAATTAGTAATTAATAACGAGGATGATGATCATTTGGGACGTTACATATTACCTTCCTGCAAATAGTTATTTTTCAAGCTAACGTAATGGCTTGCCGAATAACATAGCCCTTTTAATTCTTCAGGTTTTAGTTTTCTGGCCTGGCGGGCAGGACTACCAATATAAAGGTACCCACTTTCTAATATCTTACCTGGGGCTACTAGGCTGCCTGCGCCAATAATAACGTTATCTTCAATCACTGAACCATCAAGTAGGATGGAGCCCATACCGATAAGTACTTGATTACCGATAGTGCAGCCATGAAGTATAACTTTATGCCCAATAGTGACATCATCCCCCACAATCAAGGGAAAACCATCAGGATTGTCTGTTGTTTTGTGTGTCACATGTAATATAGAGCCATCTTGAATGTTAGTACGTGCACCAATAGATACATAATTAACGTCCCCACGGATGACAACTAAAGGCCATATACTGACATCATCAGCAAGTCTAACATCACCAATGATTACACTAGATGAATCTAGCATAACGTTCTGACCAACTTTGGGCTGAATATCAAGGTAACTGCGTAACGTTTCGGACATGTATACCTCTGATGAAAAAATGGATATTTACTTTAAATAAGATTTTAGTGAGGAAAATATCAGTATGCAATGAAAGAAACTTGTTGAATAGGGCTATTGTGGTTGAAATTTCACCCAAAAAGAACAAGAATTCGCCTGTTGGTGGTAAATGTGAAAAAAAGTATTGTATAAAAATCTGAGCTCCCTATAATGCGCCACCACTGACCGACACAACGCTGATAAACATTGTGAGGTCGGGCAGAGAAAGCGATAATCAGTGCTTGACTCTGCGGGCGAACAGCGTAGTATACGCAGCCCGGCTGAACGAGAATGTTATTTTTTATGTCAGCCTGCTCTTTAACAATTAATCAGACAATCTGTGTGGGCACTCACAAGACCGTATCACAAAAAAATACGTTTTAAAGTCTTGAAGAGTGAACAACAGTTAATTCATTACGAAATAATTAGTCAGAATTCTTTGAGCATCAAACTTTGATTTAAATTGAAGAGTTTGATCATGGCTCAGATTGAACGCTGGCGGCAGGCCTAACACATGCAAGTCGAGCGGTAACAGGAAAGTGCCTGCACTTTTGCTGACGAGCGGCGGACGGGTGAGTAATGTCTGGGGATCTGCCCGAGGGCGGGGGATAACCACTGGAAACGGTGGCTAATACCGCATAATGTCGCGAGACCAAAGTGGGGGACCTGAAAGGG
>NZ_CAWPHH010000049.1:0-25294 GCF_963887965.1 Photorhabdus sp. RW14-46
CAAAGGCAATATTCTGACCAAAGTGGGCGACGGTACTACAGTCGGCCTGCTTGTTTCCGATGTGGGTAACGTGATGACCCATATTGGAGAAGGCTCAACGGTGGGGTTTGCCAAAGGAAAAGCCAATCTTATCACCAAAATTGGCGATGGCACCGGGGTGAATGCGGCGTGGGGTGAAGTGAATATCCTGGCTCAGGTTGGTGATGGCGACCGTTATAACTTCGCGAAAGGTCAAGCCAACCTGATGACCAAAGTGGGGAAGGGACAGGAAGTCACGGTAGTTCAGGGGGATGCCAACATTATCACCCATGTGGGTAACGGTGACGATTACACTGGTGCCTGGGGCAAAGCCAATGTTGTCACTAAAGTCGGTGACGGGCGCAATGTGGTGCTGGCGAAAGGTAAGGCCAACATAATTACTCAGGTAGGTCAGGGAGACAGCTTTAATGCCTTATGGAGCGAAGGCAATATTGTCACCAAAGTGGGAGACGGTATGCAGGTGACGGTGGCGAAAGGGAAAGCTAACGTAACGACAACCGTAGGCAATGGCTTAAATGTCACCGCTGCTCATGGTGACTCTAATATAAACACTCACGTAGGTAATGGCGTTTCGGTTAACCTGGCGTGGGGTAAGCACAATATTAATACCAAAGTGGGCAATGGCCTGAATGTGGCGGTCATGAAAGGCCAGAGTAACGCCAATATTCAGGTGGGTCATGGTTTAGCGGTTAATTCCTCTTATGCGCGCAATAATGTGGCGATTAAGATAGGTGAGGGTGATTTTTACAGCCTGGCGGTTGCCGCGAGTAATACGGAAAGCAACAAACTGGCCGCTTTCTTCAACAATATCAAACAAACGGTACTCGGTGTGATGGGCAGTCAGGCGATCAACTATCTGGTGCAGGGGGAGGAAGTTAACACGTTTGGCATTCATAAAGGCAGAGGGGCGATTCATTTAGCGGAAGTTTCTGCTATTGATGGCTTCCAGATGGAGGCAATTGCACCGGTAAGTTCAGACTTAAATTATCGTCTCAATGGTACTGTGACCGCGGTAGAGACGCCTGATGTGGATGTAATAGAAAGTGTTTTAAATCAAAAAACGCGATCGATATCAGATCAGAATAATAATCTGATTATTAATGGTGATTTTGAACAGGATAAGCTGGGCTGGCAGTCAACTCATGGTATAGAGGCGTATGGTTCAGCGAGTGCTTATGGTCTTGTTATTGCCGGTCATGGAGAACGCGTCAGTGAACTTGATGCGGAGAGAAACACCACGATTTACCAGGATCTGCAAAACTTGTCTGAAGGAGAAGTGATTTCACTGAGTTTTGATTTTGCTCATCGTTCCAATACCTATGTTATCAACAATGGCATGGAAGTTTTCTGGAATGGACAATGGGTATTCTCAGCTTCTGGCAATGCAATAGAGTGGAAAAGTAAAACGCTGGAATTAATTGCACGGGCAGGCAGCAACCGCATTGAGTTTAAAGGAACTGGTGTAGATGATGGCATAGGTTATGTTTTGGATAACGTTGTTGCAAAATCTGAGAACCCACTACAAACCGATGTGGTTACCGAACACGCGAAACAGGATAAAGCGGCGCAAAATGCATTAAACGATAAAGAAAAAGCGGAAAAAGATCGCCAACTGTTGGAACAGGAACAAGAGAAACAACTGGCAGGAATTGCGAAATCGCAATCCCAGTTGGAATTAACGGATCAGGCAGCAGTTAGCCAAAATGGGCTGACACAACGCAATGCGATAGAAGCAGAAGCGCAGGCAGAGACTGGCAAATTGATTTCCATGACGCAAGGTTTGGCGGTGCTTGATAACCATGCTAGTTACAGCGGCCAATCAGGTGACCCGTGGCGCAATCCGTTTGCGGCCGAGTTCTTGAACCATGTTCAAAATGAGTTGTATTACGTCAAATTTATTGCACAGAAAAAATTAGCTGATGCCCGACAGGCTATTGCGGATAACCAACAACAAGTCAAAAAAACAGTTGCGAAATCGGAAGCCGGCGTAGCACAAAGTGAGCAGCATTGTGTCAGTGCAAAACAAGATATTGCAGCGGCTCAGGAAAAAGCAGAATTAAGAAAAATAGAGGCGGTATTGCAGCAACAGCAAGCCAAAGAAGCGGAAAATGACGCAAATATTGCCTATCAGGGGGCGGAATATCGGGGTAAACATGATATTGCGGTGGCTGAAAGTAAGATTACTCAAGTACAAGTCGATGCCAAAGTAGCAAAACAGAGCGATTCCCGACCTGATCGTACCGGTGCTGGGGGGAGTGGTTTATCGGGCAAAGCCTACGAATCGACAGGCGCGGGAGAAACCGGTAGCCATATTGATCCCGAATTGGTGCCGGAAGCTGAAAAAAAATTCTACGAGGGGCTGAGCGAAGAAGAGCTACAGACGCTGGATAGTGTTGAACAATTGGTTGATCATCTAAAGATAAATGCCAGTATTCATGCGGAAAATACCGGCGTTTTAACTGCTTCAAAATTTGCTAAAGGGCAATCTGGCAGTATGGTGATGCCAGCGTCGAACAGTCCAGGTGAATTTGTCAGAAGAGTGCCGCGAATTTCAGGCATTAATCTGAAATCGTTGGGGGATGATATCAAGCTAGGACAGAAGGGAAATTCCGCAATATTTGAAAGTGCAAAATTTAATTTATTGAAAGAGGGCAGTAAGCTGTTTATCAACCCTGATGAACGAACATTAGGGCAGAAAAGGCCGCTTAGTCAAGCGATGACTGCTGTACGTGATATTTTCTATAAAACGATGAGTCATTTCGATGAGGAACATGTATTGCAGTTTGAACAGGTGATAGCTGACTGGCAACAGCATAGCCCAAAGGAATTTGCTCTACGCGCCAATCAAGTGAACTTAATACGTTTTAGGATGGGCCGGGTAATGGAGTACTTGCAGGCCCAGCGTGCCGAATCCGCAAAGGTGCTTGGGATTGCCGTGTCGCCTCAGCGTGCTGAACACCTTAGTCAACGCGTCATCTTTGATGGAACCGGCCGGGTGGTCGGTTTAAAAGGAAGTATCACCCAAGACGAAATTAATCATCTTATTGAGTGGAAAATTACCCCCTTGACCCGAGCGAATTCAACCGCTGAACGGGAAGCGCCTAAGACCGAAAGTGAAAGTCTGATTGCTTTTATGAGCCGGTTGGAAGCCGCAAATATCCCGGAAGCGATGCCTTTGATTGAACAGGCCAAGGGACTCTGGCTCATCGGGCAAGTCACCTCGAAGGAAACTATCAAGTTATTTAATGATGCTGCCAGCCAGCTACAGGCATACCCGGAGCTACAGGCTTTGGTACTGTCATTACAGGCTGATGCTCACAAAAAAAAGTCGACTACCCAATATATTGATAACTTATTTGGCCGTCGTTTTGATTCCGAAGTGGCCCATACGTTGGTGAAAACCGCGTCACCGGATGCGATAGCCGTCTCCAAGCGGATAGGTCAGTTTCTGGTGCAGGAGTTTGAGTTGTATATGCAAAATACTGCTAGCTCAACCATCCGCGACGGACAGATTACTAACGGGCAGATGGCTATCAGGATGCACGCTTTTGCCGAAAAAATTAAAAAGGATATCCGCCCCTGGTTCAGCCGGGTGCCAGAACTGACTACATTCCTGCAAAAACCGACCTTGGATAACTTTAAGATCATGATGACTAAGGTGGATAACGGGTTTGAAATGATCAAAATTCCGTTTCTGGCGGTAAAAATGTCGAACACGGATGGTATGGGGTTACATTTATCTCAATGGAAGGCGGAAGCGGATATTTTCTATCGAGGTGAGATCTATAAGGCCCGTTCGACCAGTAATACATTAACTCATCGTGCTGATGTGGCCCACACAGTGGAATTAATTGACCAGCAAACCAACGATTATGGTATTGCACTGCCCTACCAGCCATCTGGTGATCAGTATGACGATTTCCTGTCTGGCAGAAAGGTGGCGGCAGGCAGTGTGCTGACGCCCGGACAGGAAACCGTGCTTGAACGTAACGCTCTGGCGCAAGGGCATTCTGTGGTAACGGGGGCATCGGGCTCGACTAATATCATGGTTCACCTCAATAACTATATTGCCCGTCAAGATCCCACTTTCTCGCAGGAACAGGCATACCTTAATACGTTGGCGTTTTTGGTGTTTGATGGCGGCCATTCGGTTAATGAGAGTTTGGTGGTTTACAAAGCGTTGCAGGCGACCAGTGATGAGCGTCGGCAGGTACTACAACACTACACTGCCAGTTATATGGATCTGATGGATATTGCCGGAGATAAGGGAGAACGATGGATAAATCAGGCATTAAATAGCGCATTTGAGAAAACTCTGCACTTTTATCGAGAAAATACCCCTGAGAGAAAACGGAACGACTCTCCGGTAGAAGCACTACAAGCGTTATCGGGCAAACATGGCGCGTCAGAGTCGCTATTCATTGAGGATGATGGTGTGAAGACCCCGCCGCAAAAGAGTGACAATCGTAGGACACGTTTTGATGGTCAGATCATTATTCAGATGGAAGATGACCCGATTGTTGCAAAAGCCGCGATCAATCTGGCGGGTAAACACCCGGATTCCAGTGCGGTGGTTAAACTGGATAAGGATGGCAAATATCATGTCATTTATGGTGATCCTGCCGAATTATCTGGCAAGTTGCGTTGGCAAATTGTGGGGCATGGCCGCGCCGAATCGGCACAAAATAACATTCGTCTGAGTGGTTACCGTGCTGATGAATTGGCAATAAAGCTAAAACAGTTCAGTCAGGACTTTGAGCAGGCAGGTAAACCTGAGCGTATCAGCATCGTGGGTTGTTCACTGATAAGTGATGATAAGCAGAATGGTTTTGCCTACCGTTTTATGTTTGCTTTAGATAAACAGGGTATCCGTAGCGAGGTTTCAGTACGCCGAAGTGACGTGGCTGTTGATGCAACAGGTCGTAAATTTACCCGTGATAAAAATTATCAGTGGGTTAACAGATTGGACGATAACAAACAGGTGTTGTGCTGGAATGAAGAGGGGGAACTCACGGCCACAACAGAGAGGGAGCGTTGTGGGGTGGCTGAAAGCGATATCAACCTTGCCCGGGTGGGGTACACGGAAGCTGATTCAGTAACCAGAGGGGCAATTGCGGATAACCATGATGTTTTCATCGCGCCAAGGAAGCGCAAAAACAGGATAGAGCCCGGTTCAAATCCTCAATCGGATAAGCCGCTGAGTTACGCCGGGAATATACAGGTAAACGTGGGTGATGGTGAATTTACCGCGATCAACTGGGGAACCTCGAACGTCGGTATCAAAGTGGGTACGGGCGGCTTTAAGTCACTGGCTTTTGGTGACAACAATGTGATGGCGCACATTGGGGAGGGTGACAGTAAGCACAGTGTTAATCTGGGTGGTTATCAGGCTTTCGAAGGGGCGCAGGTGTTTATTGGTACTCGTAACATCAGTTTCAACCAAGGGCGCAGTAATGACCTGATTGTCATGATGGATAAATCCCTCTCTACACCACCTCTGGTTAATCCATTTGATGGTACTGCGCGTATTTCCGGTGTACTAAAGTCTATTGCTCGTTCTGGTGAAGAGCGGAACTGGTTAGCGGTGCAGGATCAGCAGTGGACGTTATCGGGTGCGGAAAAATTTGTGCGTGACATGTCGGGTTTAGACCAAACCAGTAGTGTGGATTACAAGACATTGGTTGATCTGGATGCGCAGCATGAGCGCAGTAGCCGGGGTTTGAAAAGTGACACAGAAACAGCATTGAACAAAAAATACCACCGATGGTTAAGTGATAACAGCAATGATATTGATACCAGTAAAATGAGCCGTGTGGATAAATTCCGTCAGGCCAATGAAAAACTGATTTTCAATTTTGCAGTAGGTGGTCGAGGGGCGGACATTCAGGTCACAACTGGTAGCTGGAACTTTATGTTCGGTGACCATATTCAATCGATTCTGGATACCAACCTAGGTTCGTTGTTTGGCCTGATGACGCAGCAATATTCAGCAACGGGTATAGCGAAGACAACCTTTACCTACAAGCCCCAGGACTTACCGCGTCAGCTTAAAAACAAACTGTTGGGTCGGTTAGCCAGTGTGAATGCAGAGACCACATTAGCGGATATTTTTGGTGTGGATTGCACGCCGGAAGGGCAGATTGTTGCCCGTACTGGCGAGCCGGTTGATGGCACGGCGATTTTGCGAGAGATGCTGGAAATGATTAAGCAGTTTGGGGGGGATCAATTCCGTGTCTTCGCTGATCCGGATAAATGGATTGAGGGGTTGAAACAGCACATCGATATGGGTGCTGATGGTATTAAATCATTTCTTATCAGTCATGGGCTGAAAGAGAAAGAGCCTGATGAAAATCGGGAAGAAAGTGTGCCGGGTGTTATCAACAGTGGGAATAGTCAGGTTGATAACAAACCAGAGCGGGCATTGGGCTTTCATTCGCTGAACTTACCTAACCTGTTTGCGACGATATTTAACAGAAATAAACAAGAAGAGATGAGGTCATTAGTGACCAATCTGAAAGAGAATCTCACCGCCGATCTGCTCAATATGGAGCAGAAAACGTTTGATTTCCTGCGTAACAGTGGTCATTTGCATGATGATGGCGATATCCATATCTCGTTAGGGAACTATAACTTCAACTGGGGCGGTGACGGTAAAGATCTCGGTGCTTATCTGGGCGATAACAACAACTTCTGGGGGGGACGTGGAGAGGATGTTTATTACGCCATCGGTATTTCCAACCTCTTTACTGGCGGGGAAGGCAATGATCTGGGTGTCCTGATGGGGCGTGAAAACTGGATGTTTGGCGGTCATGGGGATGATACCGCGGTAATAGCCGGGCGGATTAACTATGCTTTTATGGGTGAAGGTAATGACCAGACATTTGTTTTTGGTGAAGGCGGGCTGATTGATGCCGGTAGCGGGTATGATTATGTTGTGACTGCGGGAAACTACAACCGGGTGGAGACCGGCGAAGATCAGGATTATGCCGTGACCATCGGTAATAACAACTGGGTTGAATTGGGGGCAGGCCATGACTTTGGTTGGGTGTTTGGTAATGACAATCGAATTGATGGCAACACGGGTGACGATGTTATTAAACTGATGGGTTATCATGCGGTAATTAATGGCGGAGAAGGTGGTGACCACCTGATAGCGGCCACTATTTCGAAGTTCAGCCAGTTTGATGGCGGAGAGGGTCAGGATCTGCTAGTGCTGGGCGGTTATCAGAACCATTTCCAGGGTGGTGCAGGGGTAGACAGCTTTGTGGTCAGTGGCCAGGTGATTGACAGTCAGGTTGATGATATCAATGCGGAAGATATGATTGCCTTTAACGATATTGACTGGAAAGATTTGTGGTTCCAGCGCAGTGGATATGATCTGGTGTTATCAGTAAACCGTCCTACACAGGATAAAACCGCGCAGGGTATCTTTGAATCAATAGGTTCAGTCACCTTTAGTGATTACTTTAATGGTAACCGTGCCAAACTGGTGATGCGGATGGGGGATAAGAATGCCTTGGGAGAGCGTGAGTTTACTGCGCTGTCGGATAATGCAGTTGATACCTTAATCCAGGCAATGAGCAGTTTTGCACCCACTGTGGGGGATAATGGTTTTATTGACAATCTGGCGAGTCAGGCGAAAATTGTCATGGCAACGGCGTGGGCAGATACCACGAGAGGCAAAGTGCAGTTTGCGTAATTAGTTCTCAAGAATAAAAGTTAAAATGAGTAATAAAAAAGGCTCACAGAATAGGTGAGCTTTTTTTTACCGCTGAATAACAAATACTCATTATGTGAATCTAAGGATTAATTTCATTTGTTATTATTATTTCCTGACTAAAAAAGTAGGATATTATTATTTAGTTTACTTATATTATTTTAATCGCTATAATCTGTGTGGATATTTATGGAAATGGAATAAAATAATTGATCGTAATTGATGAAATTTTATATCTTAGCTTAGTCGTTACTTTATTCTCTTCTCTGTATTTTCAATATTATCGCGGAAAAAAATATCTGTGTTAACGCTCTTTTTGAATTTTTTATTTATACCCGTTATCTTTCAAGTTGCCTCTTTGTTGGCTGCCCCGGTCACATAGTTATCTATGCTCCCGGGGATTCGTTCCCTTGCCGTCGCGATGCATCTCGAAATCCATAGGGTATATCTCATTCGATGGATTTGTTTTAAGGTGTTTATAAATGCATTAAATTGAAACTTTTCTGAACTTAATATTTTCTTTTTTATATCTATTTTATTAATAAATTACTTTTTGTAAAAAATATGTTTGATAAATTCGTGCAAACAATATCTGATGTTAATTTTAATAGCGGTTTTTTTCTTTATTTGATTTTTTGCTATTAAAAATTCAGAAGATTTCACTGTTTCGTGAGAACTTGAATATTCAAAATAACTGCCCTATTTGTTAGGTGCAGTGGCTTTCTGCTTAACTTCAATAATAAATTAAAGGGCTATTGATGGGAAAATCATCGAATAGAAGTACAGAGTACTTCTTTACTGGGAAATATTACGACGATAATGACGGTAATAGTATTATTGCTATTGGTATTGGTGGTGAAGTTTATGCTTATGGCGGAGATGATGATGTTACAATTGGTTCATTTAAGGTCGATGTATACCATACGAATGGTGAACTTTCGGTAAAGGGTGCCTCAGGTTATACCGGTATTAGTAAAACAGGAAATGGCGGCTTGTCATTTTCTGGCGCAGCCGGTACGGCTTTTATTGATCATACGGGTGAAACCGGGGATTTATCTTATTCGGGGGCTGCTGGCTATAACAAACTGGTTCGTAAAGGTTCATCTGGAGATACCCGTTTTAAAGGGGCTGGTGGATACAATCAATTATGGCATGAAACTGATCGGGGAAATGTTTATTTTGCTGGCGCAGGAGCGGCTAATAAAATTGACCGTACCTGGTCTAATTATTATGAGGGTACTCAAGGAGATGTGACATTTAACGGCGCGGGCGCTGCAAATAGTATCGATTCGCGGATAGAAAGCGGTGATATCACTTTGAATGGTGTTGGTGCTGATAATCATATTGTACGTAAGGGTAGAGAAGGTAACATTATCTTGCATGGTGCGGGGGCAGCGAATCGCATTGAACGTACACGCCACAGTGAAGATCAGTATGGACAGACACAGGGTGATATTACTCTTGAAGGTGCGGGAGGTTATAACAAACTCTATTCTGATGTTGCTCACGGTAATATTCATTTTACTGGCGCAGGAGCTTATAACGAAATTACCCGAGCAGGAGCGAGAAATGAAATAGAATTTGCTCAGGCTAAAGATATTGTGATGACATCAGCAACAATGGAAGAGCGCGGGATTCAACAATCTCAACAAGTTAAAGCAGTTAAATCCGAGGTAGAGCCTGATACTTATCTCTTTGCCATTGCCGATAATGTTAATACTAAAGTTGTCGCTGTACGGCTGCAAAATAATCCTGATACCGGTAAGCTCCGTTATTATGCCACTTCCTGGTATAAGGAAGGTAATCATCTTAAGGATATTGCTAAGGAAAATATCGACGTAAATAATGGATTTATCTCCGTTAAAGGGGACGATGCTATTACGCTTGCCAATATTAATGTGGTATATCGACAAGAAACCATAGTACAGGGTGTTGAGGAGGTATTATTAACCGATAAATGGGTGAATTATTCCGATGGTACTAACATTAAAGCGAAAAACGTCACATTGGGTAGTGCCAAAATGGGGGGATACGCGATCTCGTCTAATGGGCTGAAAATCGATGTCTCTCCGGTGAAATCAAACCAGCAGCCGGATACTTATGTATATGCAATATTTCTGGACCCTTATACCAAAGTGGTTGAGGTTAAGCTAGCGAATGATGATGAAACAGGAAAGCTGAAATATATTGCAAGATCTTGGTATAAAAAAGGTGACCATACTGGCCGTTTAGCAAATGAACGTTTTTCCTATCCTCGCGGTTATCAATCAATTGGGGCTGGTTATACATTAAGTCAGCTTCACTATGATTTAAATGTAACAGATGAGATTACTGATTGTCTGACTGATATTGAAGGTTATTCTGAGCAAGATGTTATCAAATCATCAACGAATGGCGGTGATAGTTCCGGTAATATTTATTTCATCGGTGCTGGTGGTGGCAACATTATTACATCCAATGTGACGCACGGTAATATTAATTTCACAGGAGCGGGAGCGGCTAACATTATTCTGCACAGTTCAACATTCGGTAATACGTATTTTGAAGGAGGCGGAGGTGCTAACGTCATTGTGAAAAACGGTGAAGAGGGCGATCTATCATTTCGTGGTGCGGGTTTAGCCAATGTCTTGGTTCACCAGAGCCAGCGCGGGAAAATGGATGTTTACGCTGGTGGTGCGGTCAATGTTCTCGTACGGGTCGGGGATGGACGATATCTGGCCCACCTTCTGTCCTATGGCAATATCTCGATCCACAAAGGTAACGGTGACAGCCGGGTACTGATGTTGGGCGGATATAACACGCATACTCAGATAGGTGATGGTAGCGCGAACTGGTTCGGGGCGGGCGGTTTTAACGTCATCACTCAGGCCGGAACAGGGGATATCTTCTCCGTATTTTTGGGTGGCGCTAACGTGCTAACAAAGCTCGGTGAGGGTAATCTGGTTGCCGGTATGCTTGGCGGTGCCAATATTATCACTCATCTCAGTGAGGAGACTGAAACTACCAACACCACCGCCATTGCGTTGGGCGGAGCCAACATCTTTACCAAGAAAGGGAAAGGCTATACGCAGGCGGTCATGGGCGGCGGGGCAAATATCCTTACGCATATCGGGGACGGCAATACCATGGGCGTTATGCTGGGTGGCGCGAATATCTTGACCAAAGTTGGAAAGGGTGACACGACCGGCATCATGTTTGGTGTTGGCAACGTGTTGACCCATGTCGGCGACGGTTTGACACTGGGCGTGATGGCCGCAGCAGGGAACATCTTCACTAAAGTCGGGGAGGGTACATCAATTGCGGGCATGATTGGCGCAGGCAACCTGTTTACTCATGTCGGCAAAGGGGATGCATGGGCATTAATGGGGGGAGTGGGTAATATTTTTACCAAAGTGGGTGACGGTGATGCGCTGGCATTGATGGTCGCCGCAGGCAATGTGTTTACGCATATTGGGGATGGCACCAGTGTTGCGCTGATGCTGGCAAAGGGCAATATCGCCACGAAAGTGGGTAATGGCATGACGTTGGCGGCGATGATCGGCAAAGCCAATATTTTTACCCATGTCGGGGAGGGCAATACCTTTGCGGCCATGATTGGGGGTGCCAATGTGCTGACCAAAGTCGGTAACGACCTGACTGCGGCTTTAATGGTGGGGAAAGCCAATATCTATTCGCATGTGGGCAATGGCACCAGTATTGGTTTGTTTGCCGGTGAACTGAACGTGATGACCAAAGTCGGTAATGGCACAACGCTGGCGGCCATGTTTGGTAAAGCCAATATGATGACCCATGTGGGGGATGGCTTAACGGGGGTCTTGGCACTGGGTGAGGCCAATATCGTTACCAAAGTGGGTGATGATTTTATGGGGGTTGTTGCGGCGGCGAAAGTGAACGTTATTACGCATGTTGGTGATGCGACGACTGCCGCTATCCTGTTTGGCAAAGGCAATATTCTGACCAAAGTGGGCGACGGTACCACGGTTGGCCTGCTTATTTCCGATGTGGGTAACGTGATGACCCATGTCGGCGAGGGTACGACAGTGGGGTTTGCCAAAGGTAAAGCCAATCTTATCACCAAAATTGGCGATGGTGCCGGGGTGAATGCGGCTTGGGGGGAAGCGAATATCCTGACTCAGGTTGGTGATGGCGACCGTTATAATTTCGCGAAAGGTAAAGCCAACCTGATGACCAAAGTGGGGAAGGGACAGGAAGTCACGGTGGTGCAGGGGGATGCCAATATCATTACCCATGTGGGTAACGGTGATGATTACACCGGTGCCTGGGGCAAAGCCAATGTCATCACTAAAATCGGTGACGGGCGTAATGTAGTGCTGGCGAAAGGCAAGGCTAACATTGTCACTCAGGTAGGTCAGGGAGACAGCTTTAATGCCTTATGGAGCGAAGGCAATGCCGTCACCAAAGTGGGAGACGGTGTGCAGGTGACGGTGGCAAAAGGGAAAGCTAACGTAACGACAACTGTGGGCAATGGCTTAAATGTCACCGCTGCTCATGGTGACGCGAATATAAACACTCACGTAGGTAATGGCGTTTCGGTTAACCTGGCGTGGGGTAAGCACAATATTAATACCAAAGTGGGCAATGGCCTGAATGTGGCGGTCATGAAAGGCCAAGCTAATGCCAATATCCATGTGGGTGATGGTCTGGGCATCAATGCTTCCTACGCACGTAATAATGTGGCGGTTAAGATTGGTAACGGTGATTTCTACAGCTTCTCTGTAACAAAAAGCAACAAACTTTCTTCCCTCTTTGAGCATATCAAACAGACAACATTAGGTGTGGGAGGCAGTCAGGCAATCAACTATTTGGTTCATGGGGAGGAAGCTAACACGTCGGGCACCCACAAAGGCAGAGGGGCGATTAATTTAGCGGAAGTATCTGGTATTGATGGCTTTCAGATGGATGAAATTTCGCCGATAAGTTCAGATTTAAACCATAGTTTCAATGGTGCTATAACAGCCGTGGAGACGCCTGACGTCAGTTCAATAGAAGGTGCTTTGAGTCAAAAAACGCTATCGGTGTCAGATCAAGATGAAAATCTGATCGTCAATGGTGATTTTGAACAAGGTGAGCTGGGTTGGCAGTCAACTCATGGTATAGAGGCATATAACCCAGCGAGTGATTATGGTCTTGATAATACCGGTGATGGTGAACGAGTCAGTAAATTTGATGTTGATAAAAACACCGTAATTTGGCAGGAATTACAAAATTTGTCTGAAGGAGAAGTGGTTTCACTGACTTTTGATTTTATGAGTCATTTTGAGAGGGTGGACCGTGATCTGAGTGGCAGCGGAATAATGGTATTGTGGAATGGTAAGTCTGTATTCTCAACTTCTGGGCCGCGAGCTATATGGCGCACCCAAAAACTCGATTTAATGGCAAAAGCAGGGACTAACCGGATTGAATTTAAAGGTACAGGTCAGGATGATGGATTTAGTTACATCTTAGACAATATCATTGTGAAATCTGAAACGTCACTGATTGTCAATAATGACCTTGAGCAAGGTAAATTGGATTGGCAATCAACCAATGATATTGCGGCCTATAGCTCAGTGAGTACTGATGGGCCTAATAATACCCGTTATGGCGAACGAGTCAGTGAACTTGATGTTGATAAAAACACCACTATTTACCAAGATCTACAAAACCGTTCTGAGGGAGAAGTGATTTCGCTGAGCTTTGATTTTGCTAATCGTCCCGATGCTTATTCAGTCGACAATGGTATGGATGTTTTCTGGAACGACAAACTTGTATTCTCGACTTTTGGCGATGCCGCGAAATGGCAAAATAAAACACTAGAGCTGACAGCAAAAGCGGGCAGTAACCGCATTGAGTTTAAAGGAACAGGCTTGAGTGATGGTGTCGGCTATATTCTGGATAACGTTATTGCAAAATCTAAGAGCTCACAACAAGCCAATATTATTACCGAACATGTGAAACAGGATAAAGCGGCGCAAAATGCGTTAAGCGATAAAGAAAAAGCAGAAAAAGATCGCCGACTGTTGGAACAGGAAAAAGAGAAACAACTGGCGGAGATTGCGAAATCGCAATCCCAGTTGGAATTAACCGATCAGGCAGCAGTTAGCCAAAATGGGCTGACACAGCGTAATGCGATAGAAGCAGAAGCGCAGGCGGAGACTGACAAACTGGTTTCTATGACGCAAGGTTTGGATGCGCTTGGTGACTATGCCAATTACAGCGGCCAATCAGGTGACCAATGGCGTAATCAATTTGCTAGCCAATTCCTGGACCACGCTCAGGATAAGTTGAATGACATCAAATTTATTGCGCAGCGAAAATTAATGCATGCCCGACAAGCTATTACGGATAACCAACAACACGTAAAAGAAGCGGTGAAGAAATCCGAGGTCGGCGTAGCACAAAGTGAACAGCATCATGCCAGTGCAAAACAAGATATTGCAGCGGCTCAGAAGAGAGCAGAGTTAAGAAAAGAAGAAGCATTATTGCAGCAACAACGGGCCGAAAAGGCGGAAAATGATGCAAATATCGCCTATCAGGGGGCGGAATATCGGGGTAAACGTGATATTGCCGCGGCTGAAAATAAAATTGCCCAGGTACAAGAAGATGTTAGAGGGGCAAAACAGAGCGATTCAAAACCTGATCGTACCGGTGCCGGTGCCGGTGCCGGTGCCGGTGGTAGTGGTTTGTCTGGTAATGGCTATGAATCGACAGGCGCGGGGGAAACCGGTAGCTATATTGATCCCGAATTAATACCGGAAGCTGAAAAAAAATTCTACAAAGGATTGACCGAAGAAGAGCTACAAGCGTTGGATGATGCTAAACAAGCGGTTGATCGTCTACAGATAAATGCCAGTATTCGCGCGGAAAATACCGGCGTTTTAACTACTTCAAAGTTTGCCAAAGGACAATCTGACGATAGGGTGATACCAACGTCGAACAGTTCAGGTGAGCGTGTCAGAAGAGTGCCGCGGATTTCAGGCATTAATCTGAAATCGTTGGGGAATGATGTCAAGGTAGAGCAGAAAAATTCCGCTATATTTGAAAATGCAAAATTTAATTTATTGAAAGAGGGAAACAAGCTATTTATCAATCCCAATGTGCGAACATTGGGGCGAAAAAGGAAGCTTAGCACGGCGCTGGCCACGGTACGCGATACTTTCTATAAGACGATGAGCCATTTCGATGAAGAGCATATATTGCTGCTTGAACGGGCGATAGCTGATTGGCAACAGCATAGCCCAAAGGAGTTTGCTCTACGCACCAATCAGGTGAACTTAGTACGTTTTAAAATGGGCCGAATGATAGAGCACTTACAGGCTCAGCGAGCTGAATCCGCTGGCGTCCTTGGGATCGCCGTGGCACCTCAACATGCTGAACATCTTACGCAACGCGTCATCTTTGATGGAACCGGACGTGTTGTCGGTTTAAAAGGCGGTATAACACAAAACGAAATTAATCGTCTTATTGAATGGCAGATTACCCCGTTGACCCGAACGAATTCAACCGCTGAACGGGAAGCGCCTAAGACCGAAAGTGAAAGTCTGATTGCTTTTATGAGCCGATTGGAAACCGCGAATATCCCGGAAGCGAGGTTTTTGATTGGACGGGCCAGGGGACTCTGGCTCACCGGACAAGTCACCTCGAAGGAAACTATCAAGTTATTTGATGATGCTGCCAGTCAGTTACAGGCATACCCTGAGTTACATGGCTTGGTACTGTCATTACAGGCTGATGCTCACAGAGAAAAGTCAACTACCCAATATATTGACAACTTATTTGGTCGTCGTTTTGATTCCGAAGTGGCCCATACGTTGGTAAAAATGGCGTCACCGGATGCGCTAGCTACCTCCAGGCGGATAGGTCAGTTTCTGGTGCAGGAGTTTGAGCTGTATATGCAAAGTACTGCTGACTCACCCGTACTCGACGGACAGATTGATATCAGGATGCAAGCTTTTGCCGAAAAAATTAAAAAAGATATTCGTCCTTGGTTCAGTCGAGTGCCTGAACTGAGCGCATTCCTGCAAAAACCGACCTTGGATAACTTTAAGATCATGATGACTAAGGTGGATAACGGTTTTGAAATGATCAAGATTCCGTTTCTGGCGGTAAAAATGTCGAACACGGATGGTATGGGGTTACATTTATCTCAATGGAAGGCGGAAGCGGACATTTTCTATCGGGAGGAGATCTACAAGGCGCGTTCCACCAGTAGTAAATTAACGAATATGGCGGATGTTACCTATAAAGTGAAGTTAACTGAACAGCAAACCAATGATTATGGTATTGCACTGCCCTACCAACCATCTGGTGATCAGTATGGAGATTTCCTGTATGGCAGAAAGGTAGCGGCGGGCAGAGTGCTGACCCCCGGACAGGAAACAACGCTTGAGCGTAACGCCTTGGCGCAGGGGCATTCCGTGGTGACGGGGGCATCGGGCTCGACCAATATCATGGTTCATCTCAATAACTATATTGCCAGTCAAGATCCTACTTTCTCGCAAGAGCAGGCCTACCTTAATACGTTGGCGTTTCTGGTGTTTGATGGCGGTCATTCGGTTAATGAAAGTTTGGTGGTCTATAAAGCATTGCAGATGACCGGTGATGAACGTCGGCAAGTACTACAAAACTACACCGCCAGTTATATGGATCTGATGGATATCGCCGGAGATAAAGGGAAATTATCGATAAATCAGGCACTAAATAACGCATTTGAGAAAACCCAACACCTTTATCGAGAAAATACCCCTGAGAGAGAACAGAACGACTCTCCGGTAGAAGCATTACAGGCGTTATCGGGCAAAAATGGCGCGTCAGAGTCGGTATTAATTGAAAATGATGATACTCCGCCACGGGATAAAGACTCTTTAAACCCAGTGACCCGATTCTTTAACAACGAACTGTATGGTTTTAAAGAAGATCGCCGTCATATCAGTGATAAAACGCAGACGATACTTAATGATGCGGTTGCTAATGGTAAATCCAGCAAAATCACCCTAAAAGGCGAAGAGGGACGTTTAACCGGATATTATCATCAAGGTGACATAAAACCAGATGATATCTCGACGGCGGCAGAGAAAAAAGTCGTGCTTTTCCTTCATGGTTCAGGTTTATCCGCGGAAGAGCAAGCTCATGATATCCAAAGCCATTATCAAAAGCAGGGCATTGATATACTTGCTGTCAACATGCGCGGCTATGGTGGTAGTGATGGTAGTCCCGGCGAGCAAGGGTTCTATCAGGATGCCCGGACGATGTTTCGCTATTTGGTGCAAGATCGCGGCATTAAGCCGGGTAATATTATTCTTCATGGTTATTCCGTTGGTGGACCGGTGGCGGCAGATCTTGCTCGATATGCGTCGCAAAATAATCAAGCCGTGTCAGGTCTGTTACTCGACAGGCCAATATCGAGTATGACCAAAACCATAACCGCGCATGACGTACCAAACCCTGGTGGCATGATTGGGGCATTGGCAAAAGCGATGAACGGACAATTTTCAGTAGAAAAAAACCTCAAAGGTCTGCCGATCAATACGCCGATCATGCTGTTAACTGACAATCAAGGTTTGGGGCATGAAGGGGAAAAGCTGCGTGCAAGATTGGCCGCTTCTGGTTATCGCGTATCGGGTGAACAAACCTTTTATGGTCATGTCGAGAGCGGTGCTTTAATGAGCCAATATACTGATAGGATTGTCTCGACGCTCTCCGATTTTCAAAATAAAAATCGGGATGGAGTGAAGAACTCGTGGCAAAAGAGTGACAATCGTGGAACACGTTTTGATGGTCAGATCATTATTCAAATGGAAAATGACCCGATTGTCGCAAAAGCCGCGCTCAATCTGGCGAGTAAACACCGGAAATCCAGTGTGGTGGTTAAACTTGATTCTAATGGCAAATATCATGTCATTTATGGTGATCCTGCCGGTTTATCAGGCAAATTACGTTGGCAGATTGTGGGGCATGGCCGTAACGAATCGGCACAAAATAACACTCGCCTGAGTGGTTACAGTGCTGATGAATTGGCAATAAAACTAAAACAGTTCAGCCAGAACTTTGAGCAGGCAGGTAAACCTGATCGTATCAGCATCGTGGGTTGTTCACTGATTAGTGATGATAAGCGGAATGGTTTTGCCTATCGTTTTATTACCGCTTTAGATAAACAAGGTATCCGTAGTGAGGTTTCAGCTCGTCGCAGTGAAGTGGCCGTTGATGCAACAGGTCGTAAGTTTACTCGCGATAAAAATCATCAGTGGGTTAACAAGTTGGACGATAACAAACTGGTGTTACGCTGGAATGAACAGGATGAACTCACGACGACGACAGAAAAATTGCGTCGAGGGGTGGCTGAAAGTGATATCAACCTTACCAAAGTGGGGCACACAGAAGCTGATTCAGCAACCAGAGGGGCAATTGCGGATAACCATGATGTTTTCACTGCGCCAGGAAAGCGCAAAAACAGGGTTGAGCTTGGTTCAAATCCTCAATCGGAGCCGCTAGGTTACGCCGGGAATATACAGGTAAACGTGGGCGACGGTGAATTTACTGCGATTAACTGGGGAACCTCGAACGTCGGTATTAAAGTGGGTACGGGTGGCTTTAAATCACTGGCCTTTGGCGACAACAATGTGATGGTTCACATCGGGGAGGGTGACAGTAAGCACAGCGTTAATCTGGCAGGTTATCAAGCACTTGAAGGGGCGCAGATGTTCATTGGCAACCGTAACGTCAGCTTCAACCAAGGTCGCAGTAATGACCTGATTGTCATGATGGATAAATCCATCCCTACGCCACCGTTAGTTAATCCATTTGATGGCGCTGCGCGTATTACCGGTGTACTGAAATCTATTGCTCATTCCGGCGAAGAGCGGAACTGGTTGGCGGCGCAAAATCAGCAGTGGACGCTATCGGGCGCGAAAAAATTTGTGCGTGACATGTCGGGTTTAGACCAAACCAGTAGTGTGGATTACAAGACATTGGTTGATCTGGATTCGCAGCTCAAGCGCAGTAGCCGGGGTTTGAAAAGTGACACAGAAGCGGCATTAAACAAAAAATACCACCAATGGTTAAATGGTCACGGCAACAATATTGATACCAAGAAGATGAGTCGTGTGGATAAATTCCGTCAAGCCAATGAGAAACTGGCTTTCAATTTTGCGGTAGGTGGTCAAGGGGCGGACATTCAGGTCACAACCGGTAGCTGGAACTTTATGTTCGGTGACCATATTCAATCGATTTTGGATACCAATCTGGGTTCGTTGTTTGGTCTGATGACGCAGCAATATTCAACAACGGGCTTGGCGAAAACAACCTTTACTTACAACCTACAGGACTTACCGCGTCAGCTTAAAAACAAACTGCTGGGTCGGTTAGCCGGTGTGAATGCAGAGACCACGTTAGCGGATATTTTTGGTGTGGATTACACGCCGGAGGGACAGATTGTTGCCCGTACTGGTGAGCCGGTTGATGGTAAGGCTATTTTGCGAGAGATGTTGGAAGTGATTAAGCAGTTTGGTGGTGATCAACTAAGTGTCTTCACTGATCCGGATAAATTGATTGAGGGTTTGAAACAGAACGCTAATATGAGTGCCGATGGTATTGAGTCATTTTTTGTCAGTCATGGGCTGAAAGAGAAAGCGCCTGATGAAAATCGGGAAAAGAGTGTACCGGATGCCGTCAACAGTGGGAAGAGTCAGGCTGATGACAAATCAGAGCGGGCATTGGGCTTTAATTCGCTGAATTTGCCTAACCTGTTTGCGACGATATTCAGCAAAGATAAACAACAAGAGATGAAGTCACTCGTGACCAATCTGAAAGAGAATCTCACCGCCGATCTGCTCAATATGGAGCAGAAAACGTTTGATTTCCTGCGTAACAGTGGTCATCTGCAAGGGGACAGCGATATCCATATCTCGTTAGGAAACTATAACTTCAACTGGGGCGGTGATGGTAAAGATCTCGGTGCTTATCTGGGCGATAACAACAACTTCTGGGGTGGCCGCGGAGATGATGTTTATTACTCCATCGGCACTTCCAACATCTTTACCGGTGGTGAAGGTGATGACTTGGGCGTTCTGATGGGACGTGAAAACTGGATGTTTGGCGGTAGTGGCGATGATACCGCAGTGGTAGCTGGACGCATTAACCATGTATTCATGGGTGAGGGTAACGATCAGACATTTGTTTTTGGTGAAGGTGGCGTTATTGATGCCGGTAATGGGCGGGACTACGTTGTCACTTCTGGTAACTACAACCAGGTGGATACTGGCGAAGATCAAGATTATGCCGTGACTATCGGTAATAACAACCGGGTTGAACTAGGTGAAGGCAATGACTTTGGCCGGGTGTTTGGTAATGACAACCGAATTGATGGCAACATGGGTAACGATGTCATTAAATTGATGGGCTATCATGCGGTAATTAATGGCGGAGAAGGTGATGATCACCTGATAGCGGCCTCAATTTCGAAATTCAGCCAGTTTGACGGCGGTGAGGGTCAGGATCTACTGGTGTTGGGGGGATACCAGAACCACTTCCAAGGAGGGGTAGGAGTAGATAGCTTTGTGGTCAGTGGTAAGGTGATTGACAGTCAGGTTGATGATATTAATGCAGAAGATATGATTGCCTTTAACGATATTGACTGGCAAGACTTGTGGTTCCAGCGCAGTGGATATGATCTGGTGTTATCAGTGAATCGCCCTACTCAGGATAAAACGGCTCAGGGTCTATTTGAATCGGTGGGTTCAGTCACCTTTAGAGATTACTTTAATGGTAACCGTGCCAAATTAGTGACACAGATGGGGCGTAAGGATGCATCAGGAGAGCGTGAATTTACGGCACTTTCCGACAATGCGGTTGATACCTTAATCCAGGCAATGAGCAGTTTTGCCCCAACAGCTGGTGATAACGGTTTTATTGAAGCGCTGGATAACAGGGAGAAAATGGCTATTACCACGGCTTGGGCAGATACCACAATTGGCAAGGGGAAATTTGCCTGATTTAACTTGCCATAAGGATAAGCAATAATGGTAAAAATGGCTCACTGGATAGGTGGGCCATCGTAATCTCCCATTCGTCCACGCTTAAGAATCAAGTAGAGATTAAATAGTCTTAGCCCAGTAAAATACAGGACTCAGACCTTAATGAACGAATGATTTAAATTGCCTGACTTTTTTAAATAATTCACAAGGCCGGGGTAATTTTGACTGTCATATTTTTTGAATAAATATGGGTTGCAAAAAACTTACCTACTCTTATTGAATATTATTTGCAAAATAGTTTAATTTTAATCGTTACTTTATAAATGTTCTTTTAACTCGGATAGATATAATAAAATAAGGAACCCATATACATACATAAAACACAGTTTTAAAAAGCAAGAAGAGATAACTATAATCCAGTTTTATCTCATATACATAATGAGTCAATGCTAAATCAGTTATTACAAATAATGAAGTAAAAACTAAAAGGATAATATAAAATAAAGGTGTTTTTTCTTTTTTCTAAAGAAAAGAACAGATGTATAAAGTGCAACTCCAAAAATAAGGGTAAAACAAATAAATTCAAATCCTATAAGGACACGTAATTCACCTAAAAAATCATAACCAGAGATCAGAATTGTCATTGTTTTATATGCACTAAATAAAGAACTTAATATTGCAAAGATAATGTTTATTGCCGGGAAATAGAGAAAACCACCAATTCTACTCAGTTCTTTTTCTTCACATGCGGCACAAAAATCTGATTCATGTAATGCTGGGTTTTCACATTTAATACACTTCATAAAACTTCTCCAAATAGTAACCTCAATCCAAAGACTGATTATTAATTTACGTAAATCATACAGGTGATAGTATATAAATCAATAACTTATTAGTCCGATAAATACCCCTGTTTTAATAGCCTTATTTACATCGTCAAGTGGAAAAAGAAATATTTCGTTTATAAAAAAACGACACAACCACTTTATTACCAATTACAGTACTAACTGCGTTACCTAACATTGAGGTTGTAGGATCTTCCCTTTTAACTTTACTTCCTAAATAAGCACCTCCTACAAGGGTGCTAAATAGTGTTCCTTTACCTTGAGTTAATGTGCCTGTTCCTACCGCTATCAGTGTATCTGTTGCACTATAGTGCCTCCCACAACAGAAGCACCTGCTCCCCAAGCGACTAACAATCCTCTTGCCGGATCTTGTCCTTCCAGGTGATCACCTTTGCATCTTAAAGGTAACTGGCTGGAAGAAGCGGGCTTTGCCACTGGGCAGTCGGTGTAAGTGAGGGTTGAGCGGGGGCAATTGGTTATTCAGGTTGTTACGGAAGATTGAGTTTGCAACTGGAAAGTTAAAAAGGGTCGAAATTAGCGCAGTGAGCAAGCCCTCTGCGCTAATTTGGTCATTGAGATCATATAATTAATTTTTTAAATGACCTCACTTTCCTCATAAGTTAATTCTATGTTAATGGAAGATAATATTTCGTTTACTCTCTCCATAAAATCAATACATTCCTGAGGGATCTTGTACTGGAAAAACACTTTAAACGTTATATTCCTACCCTGAGGATCTGGGAGTTTTTCGTATACTTCTCCGCTTTCAACAAATGCAATATATCTATTAATTTTTTCTTGCAATTTGAAGAGGTGTTCATTAATACAAGATGACCATTGCAAATGATCAGTTATAACCAAGATTACCTGTTGGGAAGCTATATCCTCTTGGGTCATTGTAATTAAATCAATTTTATTTATATCTTCTACAGACATATAGCCTCCTTAATTATCCTTTGCGTTTGGCCTTACTATTTCAACTTCTGTCGGTGGTATCTTAGTTCCACTTTCAAATCCCGGCCTACCTTTCCCAACAACTGTACCTCCTCCCTCTTTGAGTTCTGGAAAACCAGTCTTTTGATTCTTTGTTAGTGGTGCAGTTTGAGAACTTTTACATTCTATACACCTGATAGATCCATCTCTATCTTTAGCCATAATATCAACCCTAACTTTGGTCCCTTCGTTTGTCTCTATGGTAACTTCCCTAACCGGGGTTTTTAATTTAGGGGCTTGTTTTAACTTATCGTAAACAGATTGTTCAAACTCCTTACTCTTCTCATAATTCTGCCGTATTTGTGAATCAGAGTTAGGTGATTGAACTTTTGTTTTTACGCCATTTTCAAACGTATAGTACCCACTGTTGTTACTATAAATCGTGTTTCCTGAGGCATCTACTTTTCCTGTATTGCCATAAACACTACCTTTTGGCCCAGTAACTGAATTTCCTTTTGGGGTATAACCAGTAGGTAATGCTGCGCCTTTTCCGACTACATTTATAGAAGTTCTATTAGCTTTTGCCCCAATAGCCCCGACCGCAGTCTCCAGCAACATCAGGTTCCGCTGCTCTTCCTTCACGTACTGCGCCGCATCCGCTTTGGACAAGCCCGATTTTTCCAGCTCTTTTTGGCGTAGTTCCGTGTTAAAGAACCCGGAGAGGGGTCCGCTGCCGCCATTTAACCAGCTGCTCTGCTCTGAACGCCCCAGCTTGTCATTGGCACGGTAACCTGAGACGGCCAGCTCCTTGCCCAGTTCATGGTTGATGAATGCCAGTTCTTCGCGGCTCAACTCACCACTCAACGCCATCTGTTTCAGGGTATTGATGGTCGCATCACTGGCCTGCCGGTACTCTGTCCAGACTCCTTTACGGCAGCTGTCATCCTGACATGATGCCAGTTTACCGCGCATGTCCTCCACTGACGGCAGACCTTTATCCAGAATACGCTGACTCAGCTCTTTAGCCTTGCCGCACGCTTCCGGTGACATCGTGCGGCAATCACCCAGATTTCGCGAGGTCAGCGCATTATTCTCAATTACAACCCATTCCATTGCGACGTTGACCGCCACACACCGATTTTCCCAATGCCCTCAGTCAGTTACAACCCGTTTTTTCCAGTGTGGTTTGAGGCTCGACCTACAACGCCCCGACGCGACTTTTCAGCCTGGTAAGCCACTTTTCCCAGACGTAATGAACTGCCCCCTTTAAATGTCGGATGATTACCTAACATTTGGGGTACAGCTCACATCGACTGGGATTTTTACTCCAACTTACTTATATGTATTAGATTTTTTTAAATTCTGGTAGTTGTTCGATAACATTTTTGACGGTATTTTTCTCAAAATGTTTTATCGTAACAGTCAATCCTCTATCACTGGTATAAATGATAAATTCATCCTCGCTATTATTTGTAATATAGTAAAAAATATAGAATCCAATATCTGTAAATTCTACAGGAGTTAAATCTATTCCTTGTTGCTCCATTTCTGGCAACTCTAGATCATCATCATCTGTATCCAAAAGAATATTATGTGAATGAGCAATAAATTCCATAATTTCTTTGTTCTGACTAAACAAGGAGGTATCAATTTTCTTGCATGATGGAAACTCCGCTAAGCTGTCTTTCAGATGATTTATCGCCATATGAAGTGTGTAGTTTGAACCGATGGCAGGAACAATCACGTCATCTATGACAAAATTAAATATTCCATATTGCCAATAGCCATCTTCTGACGATTCACAAACTTCATAAGCAACAGCAAATTCATAAGGAAGTCCGTAGATCATTTTTTACCCCCTAGTTGCTTTATTTCACTGTTAAACTTCCGAAGTTCATTATGACCCAGAGCATTTTTACCATCACCAGTGCTTCCACTCCAATGGAATGAACCTGAACCATCTTTTCTCTCATTAAAAAATCTATGAATATTACCTTTTTCGTCTATCGCTAATCTAACTTTAGGATCTTTTGTTGGTATTGACTTTTTAAATAAATTGAGAGAATTTTGCGGTTCAAGGCCAGCACTTGGCCTATTTCCATTTCCTCCCAGAGTGTGCTTACTGTTTGATTTATAAACTAATCCATTATTCGCTGTCACTGGATTAGGTACTGGTACAGCACTTCCTTTGACTCCTTTTGCTCCAGATTTACTGATCCCTCCAGCCACTCCCGCAGACGCCGCAATTCCCGTCTGCCCCATAATCTTCATGATTTCCTGGGTGGTTTCTTCTGAGCCGCCGGTGACTTGGGCACGATGGAGTACCAAACTTCCGTGATGCGTCAATATTTGACATGGCACCGCGTAAATTTGCCCATTCTCGCACTTCTGCTGGCGTGAGGGAATCCAGTCCTTGCATTCTGGCTTTTTCCTGAATTTCGCCTATCCGAGCACTGTAGTTACTTTGCAATGCCCGCAGCTCTTTGGCAACGGCAACGCACTGGTCAGCCCCTGAACACGTTGCTATCCGCTCCTGAACCTTGTCATACTCCTGCCGATATTTATCCCTAACAGCAGAACGGCAACTGGTATCACCCTGACAATTAACCAGTTCCTCACTGCGCGATTGGTTCTGCTCCACGCTTAGGTGGTTGTTGTCTACAACAACCCATTCCATTGCGACGTTGATTACCGAACACCAATTTTCCCTGCGCACTCAGTCAGTTACAACCCATTTTTTCCAATGTGCGTTCACCGCCGAACCCAAAACCCCCTGACGCGCTTTTCGC
>NZ_CAWPHH010000050.1:0-23779 GCF_963887965.1 Photorhabdus sp. RW14-46
GAGTCTGGTCTTTATACGCCAGCGCGATCGCTTCTGGGGTTTTCTCGGCCTGCTGCTCAAACAACTGGTGAATACATAATGCGGCAGGGTACGGTGTCTCTGTCGGGTTCCAGCTTTCCAGTAATAATCTGCGTTCAGCCAAAGGCAGGATGTTCATTTCACCCACTTTTTGCTGGGCGTTTACGGCCATCGCTTGCAGTACGATCTGTAAATATTCCCTGTGTCGCTCAACGGTGGAGCTATCAAACAGAGAGGTACTGTAATTCAATGTCCCAATAATTTCATCGGCTTCCTCATACATCTCCAGTTCGAGATCAAATCTAACAAAATCAAAAGCCTGATCAGCCAGTGTGACAGTCAGTTCCGGCACTGTCCAATCCATAGGTTCATTGTTCTGCCAGGCAAATAGCACCTGAAACAGCGGAGTATGCGCCAGCCGACGGGGTGGCTGGACGATTTCCACCACCTGCTCAAACGGCAAATCCTGATGCGCCTGCGCCGCTAATGCACTTTCCCGAACGCGTGTCAGGCATTCCGCCACGGTCAGTTCATCCGGAACAATTATCCGCAATGCCAGCGTATTGACAAAAAAGCCAATCAGCGGCTCTATTTCCTGCCGGCTGCGACCGGCGCTGGGGGTTCCGATAATGATATCTTCCTGGCCGGACAGGCGCGATAAGACAATGGACCAGGCCGATAGCAAAGTCATAAACAACGTAACGCCGTGCTGTTGGCTTAACTGTTTGAGGGCAGCGGTCAGTTCTGGATCTAAGCGAACAGAAACAGAGCCACCGGCAAATGACTGCTCTGGCGGGCGTGGCCTGTCTGTGGGTAAATCCAGCAACACGGGTGCATCCGCCAGCACAGAGCGCCAATAGTCAGACTGCACTTGAGTACGCTCGGCGGACAGCCATTGATGCTGCCAGACGGCATAATCTGGGTATTGAATTGCCAGCGGTGGTAAAGGGTTCGACTGCCCGTTTAAAAAGGCAGTATAGAGTGCGTTCAGTTCACGTATCAGCACCGTGACCGACCAGCCATCGGACACAATATGATGCTGGATCAGTAAAAATTGAGAGTCCTCTTCCGTTAGCCGGATAAGTACCGCCCGGATAAGCGGACCATCGCTAAGCTCAAATGGCGCCGAAATTTCCTCTGCGCACAGGCATTCCAGCGCTGTTTCGATATCTGAACGTCCACGCAGATCATGATGCACCAACGGCAAACCGTGATCTGCCGCCAATAACCGAACCTGTGGCTGACCATCAACAGAGATAAACACCGTGCGCAACGCTTCATGGCGGGCAAAGATGATGTTCAATGCCTGCTGCCAGATAGCTATATCCAGCCGGCCACGCAAATGCAACGCGAGAGGAATATGATACGTTTCACTGATACCTTCGAGCTGAGCCAGAAACCACAAACGCTGTTGGGCGAAGGATAATGGCAGTATTCCTTCCCGGAAGACTGGTGTGATGGCAGGCAATGCGGTACTGTCTTGTTTCTCCAGCGCCTGTTTATCAACCATAAGCTGTACCGCCTGAGCTAATGCCATCAGTGAAGGTGAATTAAACAACGCCGTCAGCGGCAACTCGACACCCAATACCGTCATTATCCGGTTCATCATCCGCACCGCGACGAGGGAATGCCCGCCCAGCGCAAAGAAATTATCGTGCCGACTGACTTGCTCAACCTCCAGCAAATCACACCAAATCGCCGCCAGCGCTATTTCAGTTTCTCCCTGTGGCGCTTCATAATGTTGATGGACAAACGCTTCACTGTCCGGAGCTGGCAGAGCCTTGCGGTCCAGCTTGCCATTGGGAGTTAACGGCAAAGCATCCAGACGCATAAACGCCGTCGGTACCATATACGCCGGCAGAACCGCACTCAGATGTTCTCTCAGACTGTTCACCAGCCCTTCTTCTGCTTCCGCTACGATATAAGCGACCAGTCGTTTCTCTGAACCCGCTCTCTGTGCCAAAACGACGGATTCGCGCATCGCCGGGTGTTCCATCAATCGGGCTTCAATTTCTCCCGGTTCAATTCGGAAGCCGCGAACTTTCACTTGTTGATCATTACGACCCATAAATTCCAGATTGCCGTCCGGCTGATAGCGCGCCAAATCTCCGGTGCGATACATGCGTGCATCTGGTTTATCACTGTACGGATCAGGCAGAAAACGTTCTGCCGTCAGATCAGGCCGATTCAGGTATCCCCGCGCCACACCCACGCCGCCAATATAGATCTCTCCCGTCACACCGTTCGGAACTGGCTGGCCGTCAGCGTTGAGGAGATAAATCCGGGCATTGGCGACAGGCTGACCAATTGGAGGCGCATTTTTATGCTGACTATCGCACGCATAAAGCGTTGCACAAATCGTGGTTTCTGTTGGGCCATAGGCATTGAACATCTGCCTGCCTTTAGCCCAACGTTTGACCAGCGTAGCTGAACACGCTTCTCCGGCTACCAGCAAGCTTTTTACTGTGTCTGGAAGTTCATTCATTGCCATTAACACAGTAGGCGGTAAAAAAAGAATATGGCTAATTCTGTTATCAGCAAGATAACGGGTCAGTGCTGCACCAAGCAGAATATCTGTGGGCTGAGGCAAATAGAGCGAAGCACCGGCCAATAATGTCAGACAGCATTCCCAAACACAGGCATCAAAACTGTTTGAGGCAAATTGCAAGGTTCGGCTATCCGGCGCGATAGCCAGCTTCTCTTGCTGCGTGCTAATCACACTGCATAAACCTCGATGTTCAACCATCACACCTTTCGGCTTACCGGTCGAGCCAGAAGTGTAAATCACATAGGCCAGATTCCGGGATGTCAAGGCGGGTATCTGTGGATTGCTGTCCGGGTAGTCCAGCGATGTATTCAGATCAAGCACTGTCCGTCCGGTTAATTGCGCCTGCCCTAGAGCCGCTTTGCCGGTGTTATTCACCAGCACAATAGCCGGATCAGTATCGGTAAGAATATATGCCAGACGTTCACTGGGATAAGTCGGATCCAGCGGCACATAAGCCCCACCCGCTTTCAGGATAGCCAACATGCCTATCACCATGGCCGGTGAGCGTGATACACAAATCGCGACTAACCGGTCTGGCCCGACTCCCAGGGCAATCAATTGATGCGCCAGCCGATTGGCACGGGCATTAAGTTCGGTATAAGTGAGAGTTTGATTTTCATGTACCAGAGCGGTCGCCGTCGGGGTTTTCTCTACCTGCTGTTCAAATAACTGATGGAAACACAAGGTGTCAGGATACGGCGTTTCTGTGGCATTCCGGTCGCTTATCAACAAGCTTCGTTCCGCTTCCGGCAGGATATTTAATGTTCGCATCCGCCTTTCCGGGGTATGCTCCAGCGCATCTGCCAGACTCTCCAGCGCCTGCTGCATATAATCGCATAGCCGCTCAGGAGCAAACGGCTGAACGACCTGAGCTGTCAGTCCCAGCGAATCCCCAAAATCTTCCACCGACAGCGTAAAGGGATAGTTCGTCCGTTCCTGTCCGCCAACAAATTCAATCCCGTTTATCCAGGCACCGGATAGCGCTGAGGCATCATTATGCCGATAGTTCAGCAGGGTACTGAAAAGCGGAGTGGCATTATCAATACTGCTGCACCGTTGGACCAGCGCCAGTGATGCGTGTTCATGCGCCAATAACTCAGCCAGCCGGGTATGCGCCTGCTGTACACTGTCCCTAACCGGTGTGTTATCGATATCCAGCCGCAGCGGCAATGTGTTAATAAACAGCCCCAGTCCGCTGTCCGCGCCTTCTCCCGCCGCCATGCGTCCGAATAGCACGGTACCGAACACCACTTTTTCCTGACCGCTGGTACATGACAATACTTGTGCCCAGGCCAGATGGCATAACGCCGCCAGACTGATCCCCAACTGTTGCGCCTGATAACGCAGGCGGCGATTCAGTTCTGTGGTTAGCATCCGCTGGTGTTCCGTTACCTGCGAACCGTCACGGTGCACTTCAGACACACCAAACGGCAGTGTCGGCTCTGTCACGTCCGCCAGCATGTCCGTGAAGAAACGAGTGTGTGCTTCTGGGCTGACGTCTAACCGAGCCTGAGCCACCAGATTGCGGAACGGTACCGGTGCCGTCAGTGTTGCTGCTTGCCCCGCCAGATAGGTTTGGATCTCACGATACAGCACATCCAATGTGGTGTGGTCACCAATCAGGTGGTGCAATAATTGCACCACCACCCAACGCCCGTCCGTTTCTTGGGCAATTACAAACCGCAGTAACGGCGCCTCACTTAAGTTAAGACGATAATGGTGAGGGGAAAAACGCCGTATGAGTTGCTCGCCAATCGGCCCATCTGCCGGATCTAACACCGGTTCGGTGACCGATAAGGTGGCCTGACGCCAAACCACCTGTGCCGGTACAGACAGCCCCTGCCAGACAAAAGCAGTCCGCAGGATATCGTGACGATTGACGGCCTGCTGCATGGCCGCTAAATAGCGATCCAGCAAAGCCCGGTCTGCAAACACCATCTGATCGGTCAGCAGGTACGGATCGCCCTCGTTTGCCAGTAAATGGTGGAATAAGATCCCGTCCTGCAAAGGCGACAAGGCATAAATATCCTGAATATTACTCACTCCGCCCGGCACTTGCCCGACGATGCGGTCAATATCCGCCTGTGTCAGGTCGATCAGCGGCAACATGGCTGGTGTGAGCACAGTTGTCTTAGGGGTGATCTCGCAGGCAGGCACCGGTACGGCCCGATACTGCCCTAATCTCTGCGCCAGACTGGATAACACCGGCGTCTGAAACAGGTCACGCACCGACAGTTTAAGTCCTAACTGGCGTAAATGCGCCATCATTCGTACTGCCAACAGGGAATGCCCGCCCAGCGTGAAAAAATTATCGTGTCGGCTGATTTTTTCAATGCCCAGTAACTCACACCAGACAGAAGCCAGTGTCATTTCTATGGTCCCTTGAGGAGCTTCATAAATCTGTCGGGCAAACGCTTCTTCATCAGGCACAGGCAATGCCCGGCGATCCAGTTTGCCATTCGGGGTTAACGGAAGGCTGTCCAGACGCACAAACGCCGCCGGTATCATATACTCCGGTAACACTGAGTTCAGGTGGGTACGCAGGCTGTTCACCAGTCCCTCTTCCGCGTTTGCTACCACATACGCCACCAGCCGTTTCTCTAGTCCCTCTCCCAGTGCCAGCACTGCCGATTCACGCACCACCGGGTGATTTGCCAGCCGGTTTTCAATTTCCCTCGGCTCAATCCGGAAACCACGAATTTTCACCTGCTGGTCATTGCGGCCCATAAATTCCAGGTTGCCATCCAGCCGGTAACGGGCCAAATCCCCGGTGCGGTACATTCGCGCCCCCAGCTTGTCACTGTACGGATCGAGCAGGAAACGTTCTGCCGTCAGATCAGGTCGGTTCAGATAACCCTTAGCTACCCCGTCGCCACCAATATATATTTCACCAATAGCCCCCAACGGCACTGGCAAGCCATCCATATCCAACAGATACACACAGGTATTCGCAATAGGCCGGCCAATGGACAGATTGCGTGCGTCCGCTGCCAGTGTGGTAATGCGATACGTTGTTGAAAAAGTGGTACTTTCTGTAGGGCCATAAGCCTGCAACAGTTGTTGCGGCTGTTTATTCTCCAGAATACTGGCAATTACATGTAAATCAGGAATATCACCGCCAAAAATAAGGGTTTTGATTTGAGGGAAAACCGGTGCCAGCTCTGCCGCCAGCCGATTAAACAGCCCAATAGTCAGCCACAGTATAGTGATGCGGTGAAGTTGTAGAACTCGCACCAGCGCTTGCGGAGTCAATAAGGTGACGTGATCGATAACTACTAACGTCCCCCCGTTAAGTAGCGGTGCCCAAACTTCAAACGTGCTGGCATCAAAGGCCGGGTTTGCGGTAAAGGCTACTCGGTCATCCGGGCCGATATCCGCATAGCCATTATTAATCACCAGCCGGACAACTGCGCGATGAGAGACAACCACCCCTTTCGGCATCCCCGTTGAACCGGAAGTGTACATCACATAAACCGCATCCGTACTCAGGCGGGGCAAGTTGAGATTCTCGCCTGTTGCTTCCCTGCCTGCGTCAGTTTCATCCTCTATGCGAAAGAACGGTACCGCCAGATCGACTGGGATTTCCATTTGTTTATTCGTCATCAGCAGTTGGGCCGCACAATCACTGAGCAGCCAACTTTTTCGCTCATTCGGCATACCTGGATCAATAGGCACATAAACCGCACCAGCTTTAAGCACCGCCAGTTGGGCAACCACCAGTGTCACCGAACGTTCCAGCAACAGCGCTACATGTCCGCCGGGATGAACCCCTTGCGCAATAAGCTGACGAGCCAACCGGTTGGCGCGGGCATTGAGTTCAGCATAACTGAGAGTTTGGTTTTCATGTACCAGCGCGGTGGCCGCCGGGGTCTTCTCTGCCTGCTGCTCAAATAACTGGTGAAGACACAAAGTGTCAGGATACGGTGTTTCCGTAGCATTCCAGTCCCTTAACAACAAAGTTCGCTCCGCTTCCGGCAGGATGTCCAATGACTGTACCGGTCTGTCCGGAGTATGCTCCAGCGCATCCGCCAGACTCTCCAGCGCCTGCTGCATATAATCACATAGCCGCTCAGGGGAAAACGGCTGAATAACCTGAGCTGTCAGCCCCAGCGAATCACCAAAATCTTCCACTGACAGTACGAAGGGATAGTTTGTTCGTTCCTGGCTGCCAACAAATTCGACCCCGCTTATCAGTTCACCAGATATTGCCGAAACATCATTATGCCGGTAGTTCAGCAGGGCACTAAAAAGAGGGCTTCCGTTGTCAATACCACTGCATTGTTGAGCCAGCGCCAGTGACGCATGTTCATGCGTCAATAATCCGGCCAGCTGGGTATGCGCTTGCTGTACACTCTCCTGAACCGACGTGTTATCAATATCCAGCCGCAACGGTAAGGTATTAATAAACAGCCCCAGCCCGCTGTCCGCACCTTCTCCCATCGCCATACGCCCGAACAGCACGGTGCCGAACACCACCGTTTTCTGACCACTGGTGCGTGACAAGACCTGCGCCCAGGCCAGATGGCATAACGCCGCCAGACTGACGCCCAATTGCTGCGCCTGATAGCGCAGGCGATTATTTAGCTCAGCGGGTAGCATTTTTGGGGATTCATCTATCTGCGAACCGTCACGGTGTACTTCGGCCAGGCCAAACGGCAATGTCGGATCTGTCACAGCTGCCAGCATGTCCGTGAAGAAACGGGTATGCGCTTCCTGACTGACCCCTAACCGAGCCTGAGCCACCAGATTACGGAACGGCACCGATGCCGGCAGTGTCGCTGCCTGTTCCGTCAGGTATGCTCGGACCTCACGATACACCACTTCCTGTGTTGTATGGTCACCAATCAGATGGTGCTGCAATGCCAGTAAGCACCAACGGCCATCGGCTTCCCGGGCAATCACAAACTGCAGTAACGGGGCTTCACTTAAGTTAAGACGAAAATGGCGCGGGTCAAAACGCTGGCTTAACTGTTCACCAATCGGCCCTTCTGCCGGATCTAATGTCAGTTCAGTGACCGATAACGTGGTCTGACGCCAGACCACCTGCGCTGGCACAGACAGTCCCTGCCAGACAAAGGCGGTTCGCAGAATATCATGACGATTGACCACCTGCTGCATGGCGGCTAAATAGCGGTCCAGCAAAGATCGATCAGCAAACACCATCTGATCAGTCAACAAGTACGGGTCACCCTCGTTTGCCAGTAAATGGTGGAATAAAATCCCATCTTGTAAAGGTGACAAGGCATAGATGTCCTGAATATTACTCACTCCGCCCGGAACTTGCCCGACGATGTGGTCAATATCATTTTGAGTCAAATCTATCAGCGGTAACATTGACGGAGTCAGTTCTGTAGTATCGGGGATAATGACATTGGCAGGTACCACCACTGCCTGATTCTGTTTTAGTTTCTGCGCCAGACTGGATAACACCGGCGTCTGAAATAGCTCTCGTACCGCCAGCGCCAGCCCCGATTGGCGCAGGCGTTCCATCATTCGTACCGCCAATAATGAATGTCCGCCCAGTGCAAAGAAATTGTCATGCCGGCTGACTTGTTCAATACCCAGCAATTCACACCAAATGGTTGCCAATACCCATTCAGTTCCTTCCTGTGGCGCTTCATAATGTTGGCGGGCAAATGCTTTACCGTCTGGCTCCGGGAGTGCCTTGCGATCCAACTTCCCATTCCGCGTCAATGGGAGGCTGTCCAAACACACAAATGCTGCCGGCACCATATAATCCGGTAACCGGGCATTCAGGTGATCCCGCAGGCTACTCACCAGCCCTTCCTCCTCCTCTGCCACTACATACGCCACCAGTCGCTTATTCTGTTTCTCCTCCAGCACCACCGAACCCTGTACCGATGGATGTTCGGCCAGACAGGCTTCAATTTCTCCCGGCTCAATGCGGAAACCCCGGATTTTCACTTGCTGGTCATTGCGACCCATAAATTCCAGATTGCCGTCCGGCCGATAACGCGCCAAATCTCCGGTGCGATACATCCGTGCGTCCGGTTTGTTACTATACGGGTCGGGCAGGAAACGTTCTGCTGTCAGATCAGGCCGATTCAGATAGCCCTTGGCTATCCCGTCGCCACCAACATAAATTTCTCCCACCGCCCCCAGCGGTACGGGTTGGCCTTTCGTGTCAAACAGATACACACGCGTATTCGCAATAGATCGACCAAGAGGAATGCTGGCCGCTCCCGGTATTAATGCAGTGATGGGATACATTGTCGTAAAGGTAGTCCCCTCTGTGGGACCATAAGCCTGCAATAATTGTTGCGGTGCATGAGTATTCAGAATGTTAGCGATGACTTGTAAATCAGCGACTTCTCCGCCAAAAATGAGGGTCTTAATTTGGGGGAAAACCGGCGTTAGATCTACCGCCAACCGATTAAACAACCCAATGGTCAGCCACAGTATGGTGATGCGGTGAAGTTGTAAAACCCGTACTAACGCTTGCGGAGTTAATAAAGTGGTGTGATCGATAACCACCAATCTCCCTCCGTTAAGCAGCGCTGCCCAAACTTCAAATGTACTGGCATCAAAGGCCGGGTTTGCGGTAAAGGCCACCCGGTCATCGGTGCCGATGTCCGCATAGCCATTATTGATCACCAGCCGGGCGACTGAGCGATGGGAGACAACCACCCCTTTCGGCATCCCCGTTGAACCGGAGGTGTACATCACATAAACCGCATCCGTACTCAGGCGGGGCAAGTTGAGATTCTCGCCTGTTGCTTCCCTGCCTGCGTCGGTTTCATCTTCTTCTATTTCTATGCGGAAGAACGGTACCGCCAGATCGACCGGGATTTCCATTTGTTTATTCGTCAACAGCAATTGGGCCGCACAATCACTGATCAGCCAATTTTGTCGTTCATTCGGCATACCCGGATCAACGGGCACATAAACTGCGCTGGCTTTAAGTACTGCCAGTTGGGCAACCACCAGTGTCACCGAACGTTCCAGCAACAGCGCAACATGCTCGCCGGGACGAACCCCTTGCACAATGAGCTGACGGGCCAGCCGGTTGGCGCGGGCATTGAGTTCGGCATAGCTGAGGGTCTGGTTTTCATGCACCAGCGCGATGGCCGCCGGGCTCTTCTCTGCCTGCTGCTCGAATAACTGATGAAGGCACAAGGCATCAGGATACGGTGCTTCCGTAGCATTCCAGTCCCTTAACAACAAAGTTCGCTCCGCTTCCGGCAGGATGTCCAATGACTGTACCGGTCTGTCCGGAGTATGCTCCAGCGCATCTGCCAGATTCTCCAGCGCCTGCTGCATATAATCACACAGCCGTTCGGGTGCAAAAGGCTGGACTGTCTGAGCCGTCAGCCCCAGCGAATCACCAAAATCCTCTACCGATAGTACAAACGGATAATTCGTCCGTTCTTGCTCGCCAATAAATTCAATCCCGTCTATCCACTTATCGGATAAGGCTGAGGCATCATTATGTCGGTAGTTCAGCAGGGCACTAAAGAGGGGACTGGCGTTATCAATGCCGCTGCATCGTTGCGCCAGCGCCAGTGATGCATGTTCATGCGCCAATAATTCAGCCAGCCGGGTATGGGTCTGCTGTACACTGTCCCGCACCGGTGTATCATCTATGTCCAGTCGCAGCGGTAAAGTATTCATAAACAATCCCAGCCCGCTGTCTGCGCCTTCTCCCGCCGCCATGCGTCCGAACAGCACGGTACCGAATACCACCTTTTCCTGATCGCTGGTGCGCGACAAGACCTGTGCCCAAGCCAGATGGCATAGCGCCGCCAGACTGACGCCCAATTGCCGGGCCTGATGACGCAGGCGATGATTCAGTTCCGCAGTTAACATCCGCTGGTATTCTGTTACCTGCGAACCGTCACGGTGTACTTCCGCCATGCCGAACGGCAGTGTCGGCTCTGTCACATCTGCCAGCATATCCGTGAAGAAACGAGTGTGCGCTTCCGGGCTAACGCCTAACTGGGCCTCAGCCACCAGATTGCGGAACGGCGCCGGTGCCGGCAGTGTCTTTTCTTGACCTGCCAGATATACCCAGGCTTCATGGTGCATCATTTCCAACGTAGTATGGTCACCAATCAAGTGGTGCTGTATTTCCAGTAAACACCAACGACCCTCTGTTTCCTGAGCAATCACAAACTGTAGTAATGGCGCCTCACTTAAGTTAAGGCGAAAATGGCGGGGATCAAAACGCTGGCTTAACTGCTCACCCACCGGCCCTTCTGCCGGATCTAATGTCAGTTCAGTGACCGATAACGTGGCCTGACGCAAGACTACTTGCGCCGACATTGACAGCCCTTGCCAGACAAAAGCGGTTCGCAGGATATCGTGACGATTGACTACCTGCTGCATGACCGCTAAATACCGATCCAGCAAATTCCGGTCTGCAAACATCATCTGACCCGTCAGCAAGTACGGATCGCCCTCATTTGCCAGTAAATGGTGGAATAAGATCCCGTCCTGCAAGGGTGACAGAGCATAGATGTCCTGAATATTACGCAGGCCGCCCGGCATTAGTTTGACGAGATAATCAATATCCGCTTGTGTCAGATCTATCAATGGCAACATCATCGGCGTGAGTGCCGTGATATCCGGGGTAATGACATTAGCAGGTACGTCTACGGCACGGTGTTGTCCCAACGTTTTTGCCAGATCTGAAAGCACTGGCGTCTGAAACAGATCGCGTACTGCCAATGTCATTTCCGACTGACGCAGGCGTTCTATCATCCGTACTGCCAGCAGAGAATGGCCGCCCAGCGTGAAGAAATTGTCATGTCGACTAATTTGCGTTATGTCCAGTAATTCACCCCAAATGGCCGCTAACACTATTTCGGCTTCACCCTGCGGTGCTTCATAAATTTGTCGGACTACATCTTCTTCCCCGGGCGCCGGTAGTGCCTGGCGATCTAACTTACCATTCGGAGTCAACGGAAAGGTATCCAGACGCACAAATGCCGCCGGCACCATAAACTCAGGTAATACTGAACTGAGATATGCTTGCAACTGGTTCACCAATCCCCCCGCTGCATCGGCCACCACATACACCACTAGTCGCTTCTCTAACCCATCACCCCGTACCAATACCACCGATTCACGTACCGCTGGGTGCGTTATCAATCGAGATTCAATTTCTCCCGGCTCAATGCGGAAGCCCCGGATTTTTACCTGTTGGTCATTCCGCCCCAAAAATTCAAGGTTGCCATCCAACCGGTAACGTCCCAAATCACCGGTACGATACATACGCGCATGAGGCTTATCACTAAATGGATCGGTCAGAAAACGAGCTGCTGTCAGCTCAGGCTGGTTCAGATAACCTCGTGCGACACCTTGACCCGCAATATAAATTTCTCCGGGTATTCCCAGTGGCACAGGTTGACCTTGTGTATCGAGAATGTAGATACGTGTATTCGCGATTGGACGACCGATATGAGCAACAAAACCCGTTGTTCTGTTCATCCGAGTCCAGATCGAATAGGTCGTTGTTTCCGAAGGACCATACAGGTTGCAAATATCCTGTACCGGAGAAGAGGCAAATAAACGCTCAACGATATACGGTTTCAATGCTTCACCCGCTAAGTTGATGGTTCGGATGGTTTTCGGGATCGCGTCGCTATCGGCCAAATACGCAATAGCTGAAGGTACGGTATTGATAAGGCTGATGGGATGTAGGTGGTGTGCTTTGGGTTCCGTGGTTGCCAGCGAAAGAGCATCAGGAACAATATACGTAGTGCCACCGGAAATTAAAGGGGCAAAACATTCGTATACCGACAAATCAAAATTCAGCGAAGTGGCAAAAAGTGTGTGTGATAGCTCTTCAGCACTGAAATTTTGTTTGGCCCAGAAGAGAAAATTCACGGTATTACCGTGCTCAATCGCAACACCTTTGGGCAATCCGGTAGAGCCAGAAGTATAGATCACATACGCCAGATGGTGTGATGACAGCCCTATGGCCTGTGCATCAGGATTATCTGTCGGCATGGTTTCAACTTCTTGCAGATCATAGAAAACGGTCGGTATCCGGCTAACCAACTTATTGGTTAACTGTGCGGGCAGTTGTTTTTGCGTCAGTAACACAATGGGAGCGGCATCTTCGAGCATATATGCCAAGCGTTCGGCAGGATAATTTGGATCGAGCGGTACATAGGCCCCGCCGGCTTTCAGTATCGCCAATATCCCGATCACCATGGCCGGTGAACGTGACATGTAAATAGCAACGCTCTGTTCTGGCCTTACTCCCAGCTCAATTAATTGATGCGCCAGCCGATTGGCATGGGCATTGAGTTCCGCATAGCTGAAAGATTGATCTTCGTACACCAGAGCCGTCGCTTCTGGTGTTTTCACTACCTGTTGTTCAAACAACTGGTGAATACATAATTTTTCAGGATAAGGTGTTTCTGTCTCATTCCAGGTTTCTAATAACAATGTCCGTTCTGCTTTAGGAAGCAAATTAAGCTGCCCGATGGGGGTTTCGTCATCTGTCCTTTTAGATGACAATAACATCTGTAAATGCTCATTCATTCGCAGGATTACGGCCATATCCAAACGATTTTCATCATAAATCCAACGAAAACCGCCCTGTGTATTTATCTGGAATGTCAATAACTCGCCTGCGCTTGCTTGATCACATAATCGATCATCCTGCATCACCGAGACCGCTATCGGCCATGGATGACGTGTTTTTAATGCCGGAATAGTGCTCAATACAGGATAATGCGAAAAAAGATCACGGCTGTATGTGCCGTGCTGTGCCAGCTCATTATCAACGACGTCAGAAACGTCACACCACGGTTTATCAAATACAACCTCAAGGGTCATAGGTACTACCGATGCCACATTTGATAAGTCATCGTTTGATCCTACACACCAACCAATCTGGAACATCGTCTGCTGGTTCAGACGCGCCAAATAGATAACAAATGCTTGCAACAATGTTTTCCATGACACTTTTTTCAGATCTTTATAGTCTTGAGAAGAATTACCTTGAAGAAAGTCGTCTTGAGAAAAATTGCCTTGGGGAAACGCGAACTGCCAAGGGCTGGTTATCCAGCGGGGTTCTGTAGTCCTATGGGGAATATCGAAAGGTAAATGAGCAGGTTGTTGGGTGATAAGGCGCTTATACCAAAACGGTTCTGAAGTTTCCCTCGCTGACACTGCATAGCTATCATGATAATTAAAAACACCCCCATGAATTTGTTGAATTAACAATTCAGGCAAAATAATTGGGTTGTCGATAGAAAAAAGCCAATCAACGGGCTGTAACCGGATATATTCCTGTAATTCATCCACTGAATTAACCCAATCAATCCCTTGCTGTTCAGCCCATGTCTGTAGAACACTGTCGGTCGATAACACTGCCTGTATAATATGCCCGGCGGATTGAATTTGTTTAGCACAGGACACCGCCAAGGGTGTTCCTCCGACGACAACGCACTTCCGTGACGGGATCGATGTTTTATTTATATGATGTGCAATAATTCCATCTAACCACTGAAAAAGTGCTTCGCTTTTAAACATATTTCCCTCTATAGCAATGTTATCTTTCATTTATTACCTCACCGAATTTTCTCGTTATTTTAAGGTTATTAATTTTATGATTATCAAAACATCTGTTATTATTCATTCAATTAATTTGATAAGAGTGAAATTAATACATCAACTGAATTATACCATTTAAAAAATCTTATAAAATATTTTCTACAGGTTAAAATAATATAAAAAAACACTACAGCAAAAAATATGAAATATAGCTTATTTAACATGTTTAATATTTGATGAATGGCGAAAACCGTTTTCATCGTTAGCCATTAAACCATGTAAATATAAAAAACAATGTATACCAATCTAACTTGAAGATGCAGGTTTTAAAATCTGAAAATTGTCAGTCAGTCGAGTCGTCAATTCTTTCGCTTTTTCTGGCAACGCGACATGAAAAAAGTGACGAAGGGTTTCACGAAACGTTTTCGTATCCGGAAAATAAGCATTATTACGTACTTGCTCATTCATATACTTCCACAATCGCTCTATCGGATTGAGATTTGGGCTATAAGGCGGCAGGTAATGCAATTCAATATTCAGGACATACGCCATCTCTTTCACCAACTCTGCGCGGTGGTAACCCGCACCATCCAGAATAATATGGATTTTTTGCGAAAGCGGGTAAGTTTCCCGCAGCGCCCCGAAAAAATACGCGATGTTTTCAGCATTGATACTCGGATACTCACGGATCACCGTGTCTTCAATGCGTTGTAAATTGAGGGCACCCAGAATATTGAGACGAGTACGACTGCCGGTGGTTTCGACGACTTTTACCTGATTTTCTCCGGCTTTCATCCAACCATAACTGAGCTTTGTGGATTGTGAAGGATGCACCGCATCAATAAATAGGATCGGCTCATTCTGGCCCGCTCCATTTTTCAGAGATTGGTAGTCATCAATAAATTGTTGCTGTTTATCCGCATCGAATTTATGCGGCACTCCCTTGGTTTTTTTGTAGCTGAAACCTTGGCGGTGAAGCCATTTCGTCATGCCAGCCACGCTGAAAGAAACCTGCCAACGTGCTCGGACATAGGCCACAATTTGGGCGGTAGTATGCATCAAATTTGCCGTCAAATAATCCAATCAGAGCGGCGGTTTGTTCGGCAGAGAGATGGCTTTCAGAGCCGCCATTTTCCGGAGTGAGCTTTTCCTGTGCAATGAAATCTTTTAGATGACGGCTTACCGTACTCTCATGAATACGTAAGGCCTGTGCAATCATCTGAGCTGTCCAGCCCTCTGACGCCAAAAGAACGGCCTTGATGCGATCACAGACTCGACTGTCTCGAGTGGTATCATGCATCAATTCAAGGGCGCGTTTTTGTTCTGGCATCAGATGAATTTTCATGGTTGTAAGCATGATCGGATTGGGATAAGAAATCAAGCATCTTCAATGACGATTGGTATATATTTAAAATGCACATTTTAATTTTTATTACGGCATTATTTTTATTCGCGGAAATAAAATATATCCATAATTTATATTATGGAGTGATATTTAAAATGTTAAGGCGAACATATTAAGATACAGTATAAAAATTGCATTCATTAATTAAATCCACTATTTTTATTTCTTTTTATTATCTAACCACTTACTTTACCAAATAAATTATTCAATGTGACATACTGGTTTATGGGATAATAAATGAATAAATCGACAATCAAACAGACTTTATTCGCACTTTTATACCGTTCTCGTTGGGCACTTGCCATCGCTACCTTTGCAAGTATTGCCAATGGTATTTTCAGCGTTTCATTGGTCGCATTACTTAACAGGGCTTTGGTCACTCCCAGTAATAACTATTCCTCACTAGTCTGGTATTTCAGTATCCTGGTGATATTAGCTATCGCCTGTCGCATATTCAGTGACGTCATTTTCGCTAAATTGGGTCAGAATACGATAGCGAAAATGCGGGAAATTATCTCAGAACGCATTGCCAGCGCATCTTTCCGTCAGATTGAGATGCTCGGTGCTTCTCGTGGTCAGTCCATCATTACCGACGATACCAGTAATGTGTCAATATTGTTTTTCACTTTGCCCAATATCATGATGCAGAGTTCAATTGTGCTGGGTTGCTTGAGTTATCTCGCGTGGCTGTCGTGGACAGTGTTCCTTTTAGCATTAGTTGTCGTTGTTATTGGTTCAATCGGCTATAACCTTGGAGAGAGTCGGGCAATCACCTCGCTCAAGTCAGCAGGTCAAGCACAAGATCGTATATTCAACCATTTCAATGCACTATTCTCTGGAGCAAAAGAACTAAAACTACACTCTTCGCGCGCTCAAGCTTTCTTTACTCACTCACTTAGCAGTGAAATCGATAATGTACGTCGGCATCGTACTCGAGCATACAGTGTTTACGCCTTTGGTACTGGTTGGATCTTCTTTTTATTTTATATATTTCTAGGCATGGTGATATTCGTCCCGACTGTAATACCCCATATTGAAGCATCGACACTGGCAAGTTATTTAATTGTCTTTCTGTTTATGTTGATGCCATTAGATGGTGTGCTGGGTAGTATTCCAACCCTGAACGCAGCTCGTGTATCACTGAACCGTATCGGAGATGTGCTTGCTGAACTGGATGAGCAAGAATCCATTATGCAGCCAGTAACTGCCAACCAATTCGGTGAAATTGATACTCTCTATCTGTCTAATCTTACTCACAGTTATTATCGAGAAAAAGAAGATGAAATATTCCAACTTGGCCCAATTGATATGGAACTTAAGCGGGGAGAAATCACCTTTCTGATAGGAGGGAATGGTAGCGGCAAAACGACTCTCGCTAAGTTGTTAGTCGGTCTCTACGCGCCAGAAAGCGGCACAATTACTGTTGATGGACATCCTATCACTGATAAAAATAGAGTAAATTATCGTCAACTATTCTCAGCGATCTTCTCTGATTACCACCTCTTCGAATCACTGATAGGCCTGAATAATGCGGATTCAACATTGGACATACGTGCTAATGCATTGCTCTCCAAATTACATTTAGAGCATAAAGTAAAGATTGAAAATGGTTGTTTCTCAACTCGCGATTTGTCACTCGGGCAAAGGAAACGCCTCGCTCTGGTGGTTGCTTACTTAGAAGACCGTCCATTCTATCTGTTCGATGAATGGGCAGCTGATCAGGACCCTCTATTTAAGAAAGTTTTTTACCGAGAACTCCTGCCTGAATTGGCAGCACGCGGTAAGGCAGTACTAGCGATCACACATGACGATCGCTTTTTTCACTTGGCTGACCATTGTATTAAACTGGAGAATGGTCAGTTTCTTGCCAAGAATGATTGAGCGATAATAGGACTAGCGGTTGAGTAGACCCGCCGGTTACCCAGACGGGCCCCTCCTCAGAACCGGACGTGCGGAACTACCGCATCCGGCTCCCGACAGATCAGTGTCCCCACACATATTCAGCGAGCCCAGAGTATAGATCGGGTTTTCCATTTAGTTGGATAACCCAGCATTTTCAGGATCAGATTCAGCTTTTTTCCACGTCAGTCGGCGACGACCACCTTTACGGTTGAACCATCTATAGATTATTCGCATACTTTGGTAGATAAACTGCCCAACTCGTCTCTGGTTATCAGATATGCCGTGATAATTTATCCAGCCTCTGATCACTCTGATGACGGTATTCAGGATTTGCCGTTTGTCGGTGCTCAGATTCTTCCATAGAAAGTCCCTGAGTCCCTTCAATTTAGCGGCGAAACGGTCTTTTCGGCTGGTATATTTCAGTCGCCAGAAACCCTTTCGCGTTTTCCCCCAATAGCAGGTAAATCCCAGAAAATTGAACGTTGGCAAGCGTTTTTCTGACTGGTTAGCTCGCATTGCCGCAATGTGACCCGCAGGAATTAATTGCGATTTGTCTTCATGCAACTCCAAGCCGTACTTATTCAGTCTCTTAGGTAATACTTTGTAGAAACGTTTAGCTTCACTGGGATACTGGAAAGTAAACACCATGTCATCAGCATACCTCACCATCTCTGCCCGTCCATGGATATGGGAACGGCTGATTTCATCAAACCATTCGTCTATCACATGATGCAGGTAGATATTGGCCAGCACCGGCGACAGGATTGAACCTTGCGGACACCCGCACACATTGCTGGATGTCTCTTTACCCACTATGACGGGCGCCGTGATTAATACCTCGATCAATCTGAGGAAACGGCGATCTGATATTTTCTTCCGAAGTAAATTCATCAGCTCATCATGAGGTATCATGTTGAAATACTTTCGGATGTCAATTTCCACTACGGCACCATTCCAGTTACGGAGTGTTTGCTGCTGTAGCGCCTTTAATGCCGCATGACAATTTAATCCCGGCCGAAAACCGTAAGAGCTGGGCATAAACATCGGTTCATAGATCCGGCTGAGGATATCACTGACCGCAAGCTGGATAAGTTTGTCCTCTGTGCACGAAATCGCTAAAGGTCGTTTACTGCCGTCTTCTTTTGGGATCTCGGTGACTCTGGCGGCTTTCGGGTGGTACGCCCCTCTGCGTATTCGCAAAATGAGATTATGAATATTCTCATCAAGGTGTTCACCGTAAGCGGCTTTTGTCATGCGATCAATACCCACAGCTTTACTCCCGTCAAGCCGCAGGAATTGCCCTTTCAGCATGTCACTGTTTAACAGGTGCCCCAAGTTATTGAACACCAGTTGTTTGTTACCTGCTGATTTCTCGCCTATACGCTCAAGTTTTGTTAACCATGATAGTCCGTCGTTGCTGTGTACGGTCATTGTTGCCCTCTTACGTTCGATCTGTCTGCCAGCCCTTCGCTCCACGGTCATTACTCGCTTCATTACTACTATGGCTGACTCCGACTTCCGGAAAGCCATTTCTGTGGCCTTGTGTTTGGCACTTGTGCCACAGATACCCCGTTCCTCAGGGAGCCCTCCGGATCTCCTGTGTTCCGTCATTCATCTCTGCAAACTCGCTGACGCCTGCGCCCCCGGTGGTTGGTTTCCTTTGGCAATTTGCCAGTATGGCCTCCGGTAACCTGTTGCCTGCCAGGTGCTCCAACCTGTCGGCTCCCACAATTAGTTCAATTTCGGGGGTATCACGTTCACCCTTTGGTTTCGGCTCGAATGCTTCGCTATCTACGCTTCACCCTCCAAGTTACCCAGGACGGCGCAAGACTCGCTATCCGGTGGCACTGGCTATGCCTTCCGGAACAGGACTTTCACCTGCAAGATAAATGCAGCTTTTCACAGCGCACGGAGCATTTGAACAGAAACTTACGGTTTCACATTCATTATCACGACTCAAACCGTAAATTATGGTATAAAACTCAGCAATGCGAAATGGAGCCAGTTTTCTAATCTCCGTCCTGCTCAGTCGGACTTTCGACGAAATATGTGCCGTTCGGCAGGACGTGCTTATAAGGCAATAGAGAAATGTGTGCGAGTATCTCGTTTTCCAGTGTTGCACCTTGTCGACGGAGCTCATCAACAATGTGGCTAATTCTGGTCGTATTCCAGTACAGAATCGCATTAGATACCAAGCTTAAAGCACTCGCCTTATTCATTATCTCCACATAATCACCGGTCGTAAATTCTCCCTGATTGGCAAAGAAGATCCAGCGTGGCAAATTGTGACGGTATTCGCCTTTGTTGAGTTGGCGTTGAACGGTACGACGTAAATTTTCATCGGTAATATAGCGTAAGATATACTCTGTTTTGATGATTCGCCCCAGATTGGTGAAGGCTTTTGATAACCTGTCGGAAGGAAAACTGTTGGTCAAGCGCTCTACAATCACATGCGCCGGGGCGGTTCGTTTTTTGAGTGACTGAGCCACATGAATCATTTCGTCCCATTGCTCTTCAATGATGCTGAGATCGGCGGTTTTACTCAACAGCGGCATGAACACACTATAATTGACATAACGCTCCACCCGGTAAAGTTGTTGATCCTTCAGGTCACGTATCCTGGGCATGAAGTAATATCCCAGTAAATAGCACAAAGCGAAGATTATCTCGGTATAGCCGTGTGTGTCTGTGGTATGTTCCCGAGGTTTCAAAATAGTATCCTTTCTCCCGATTTATGATGGTATCTATGCTTCCAGATTGGTCACTCTTATCTGCGTTACTCGCCAGCTGGATCTGTATTGAATTATATGAATTAGAAGCATCAATCAATTTGATTGAGCCATAATTATCTAACGTGTTTATGTGGCCAGAAGCCCAAATGGCTCCCATCACTCCACTTATTGTTCCGTGATTGAGTAGCGTTCCAACAGAACCACTGTAAGTTACTATGACTCCATTAGTTCCCTGCAAAACGCCATTATTCTCAATGCAATCAACTAAAGTTTTTGGTGCTATATTATTGTTCTCACCGACATTGACTGCACTGTATTTCAGTCCGTAAGGATCTGATGTAGTTGGTTGCCCCCTAGGGGCATCAATCGATGCGCCTTTATTGACAAGAAGATTTTCACCACTTGACAGATTATAGGGTTCTGTTTCATCACCGGAAATGGACGTCGTGTTCGAAGAGCCGCATGGTGAGGCCGCTATTGCATTAACGCTTATGCCAGGAAAAAACAAAGCCACTCTAAGGGCTATCGGCAATACGGCGTGTCTGTATATTTTCATAAGTGGTTCCCTAAATAACCTGAATTTCGTTTAAGATGGGGGACTAAGGTGCTTGAAACACAAACAACGTTTTGTCAGCGAAAACAAAATAGTGGAGGCTCACAAGTTATAAATACTTTAGAATAACTGTACTATTTCGTCGATTATTTCTGTCAAGAATTGAAATGTTTCTATGTTATGTATCATAAAATTCTCGGTATTGATCTCGCTAAATCTGTTTTTCAGCTTTGTTTGCTTAACGGTAATCACGTGGTGTTTAATAAAAAGATTACCCGAAGTCGATTACTGGATGCTGTTAGACAAATGGAACCTGAGACTTTAGTTGCTATGGAAGCCTGTAGCTCCGCCCACTATTGGGCACGAACGATTGAAAATCTTGGTTTTAAGGTTTGCCTTATCCCACCTCAGCACGTGAAAGCTTTCGTTAAAAACCATAAAAATGATGCCAATGATGCGCTGGCAATCTGTGAAGCGGCGAATCGACCTGATATGCATTTTGTTCCGGTAAAAAATTTATCTCAACAAGACCTCTGTGTTCTCCATAATGTCCGACAATCATTAGTTCAAAAACGCGTTGTTCTCTCTAATCAAATCAGAGGACTGGCAGCAGAATATGGCATTGTTTTTCCACAACGCTCGGCACCTTTCAGGCAATCGCTGCATGATGCACTTGAAGATGCAGAAAATGGATTAACGATGATTGCCCGCAGGATTTTGAAACAACTCTATGAAGACTGGCTGAAGCTGATTCAACAAACAGAGGAAATAGAAGAAACCCTCAAGTCGCTATCATCGCAAACGGCTCAGTAGCAGCAATTACAATCGATTCCCGGTATTGGCCCCCTGATTGCCTCCGCGATGATCGCTTATATCGGTGATGGAAAACAATTTAATAACGGCAGGCAAATGGCCGCTTGGCTAGGATTAGTGCCCCGACAGGCCAGTAGTGGTGGGAAAACACAGTTAGGCAAGATCACTAAAAATGGCAACCGATACCTGCGGGGTATTTTAATCCATGGAGCCAGAGCAGCCATACAGCGCAGAGCATTACGACATGATGCGCTCGGTGATTGGATGCAATCTTTGGTTAACCGGCGGGGATTTAATAAAGCGTGTGTCGCTTACGCCAATAAATGTGCCCGGATATGCTGGTCAATCATGGCTAATAAAGAAGTGTTTCAGATGAGCAAAGCCTTTGCTTAAATAAATCGGTTTCATTTTCGATAAAGTTGACTACAGTTGATGAGCTAAACGGTTATCCGGCCTTGCAAGAACCTGAAACTGTCGAGGATTTTTAATCCGTCGATCTGATGAGGAGGCAAGGTTCGGACTTCACCATGGCGCAGCAAATTTACATGATTGCCAGACGCCGGATATATGACCGTGAACCGACATTAGCCATGTACTGCGTCACTGAAAAAAGTTGAATATTATGGGACGTCCATATATGACAGTTACCGGTTATTTATACAGGTATCTGTCAGGTTAAATCTGGTTCAGATTCTTTTCTGCCCAGAGCCGTTTTCCATCCAATAATGTCTCCATCGGAGTTTTACCGTTATGAGCGCTATGAGGGCGTTCCCAATTGTAGTAGTGCTGCCATTCTGCCAGTAGATCCTTCAGACCAGCGCCAGTGAGGTCCACTGTGGCATAAAACTCAGCCTTGTCCGTCTTTTGGGAACGCTCAACTTTGCCATTAAAGGTGGGGAGAAGCAGGTTTGTTTGGGCGGAACTTTATACCGTACTTTTTTAATTTTTCCTGTACCTTAACGGCAAAAAACTCTCTTCCCCGGTCAGTCTGAATACGCTGTATCGGGAAAGGCATTTATTCAATAATACAATCAATAAAATCCAGTGTGTTTGCAGCCGTACGGCGTGAATAAAGCCTTAAAACCCTGTAGCGAGTACAATCATCTACAGATGTGTACTGATATAAACCGGGACCAATTTTACTGGTATCCATCTGAACACGATCGCCGGGAACTGGACGCTCATAACGAATGAAATCAGCTTTTCGTCGAAATTTAACAACGGGTTTAACCTGACTCCGACAAAGAATCTTATGGATCGTTGCCATAGACAAAGAGATTGAGTGAAGTCGTTTTAACTCGCTTTGAATCCGCCGCGCTCTCAGATTCCGAAAGGAACGTAGCTCCAGAATCAGAGCGACTTCACTCGGGCCAACTTTGGTTGATGGGGAGTGCTTAGGGCGGTGGCTATGGCTTTCCAGACCAGCCAGACCCTGTGTCAGATATCTGCGCCACCATTTACGTAATGTGGGGCGCGAGATACCGCAACGGCGGCATACAAGCCCCGCATCACCAAACTTTTCATAGAGTTTTACCCACAGCAATCGCTGTTGAATTTCCCTGTCCATAATAGGGCATTATAGTGAAACGATGTCTATGAATCACACAGTTGAGCGCCCCATCCTAACGGCGCTCATTTTTTTACTTTCTCTGAGGTATTCGGTAGCGTTCCAACTCAACAGCACCAAGCCCTTTAAAAACATCTGGGCGACGCCCTTGACCACTCCAGAATACCCCGTCTTTTGAATATTTAGCATTATCGGGTTCTGACTTGCTTGAGAACATCTCATTAAGGAGGCTGATGTCCACTCCGCAAGATTCCATATCGCTCATTATCCGTTCGGCCTGAGCTCGCTTTTCTCGTTCTTCTTCTTCTCGCTTCCTGTACTCTTCCTCCAGTTCAATAAGTACGCCTTTCATTCTGTCTATAATCTCCCGGACCTCATCCAGCGGGAGCCCTCGCAATAGGGTTCGTATACGGCTTTTACGCTTTAACTCTGCAATTATTAACTCTCTACGCTCAGCCGCTGATAGCGTAGAGAGCTCCTCGTGGTCTTTCATGTCATACGGAACTCAACAGTTTTCCTTTAAGGAGAGCATAAAAAACCGTGGGGCACTTATGCCGCCATCTTTTCTGCCCAAGAATGCTCCGTTTCGTCACCTAATTTTATGCCCGGATACCAATACTCAAATTGGGTTTTCAAATCATCATTCAGTACGGCTGTACGGGTCTGGAGTAAGTAATGCGCACCTTGCTGGCTCCACTGCATCTGCTGTTTT